>NZ_JBFUKT010000006.1:0-48818 GCF_056400705.1 Paenisporosarcina sp. P5_A11 | reverse complement strand
TCATCATTCCGCTCGACTTGCATGTATTAGGCACGCCGCCAGCGTTCGTCCTGAGCCAGGATCAAACTCTCCATAATGGTGAGTCGATTAGCTCGACTTTGTTGCTGGCGTCAAAAATTTGACGTTTATAATGAACAATTAAGTTCAAGTTTGTTTTCGATACCGACAGGTGTCGGCGGAAGAAAACGTTTATGCTTCCGGCACCGAAGTGCGTTCCGCTTGTTAGTTGACGTTTTGCTGTTCAGTTTTCAAGGTTCATTTCGTTGGTCACTCTCGCGACAGCAACTTTTATATCTTAACAAATTCAGTTTGTTATGTCAACAAAAAGTTTTGTTTAGTTATTTTTGTTTGCCGCTCGTTTTGGCGACTTGATTACTATACCACCATACAAAAGTGCGCACAAGTCTTTTTATAATTAAAAGATTATTAAAATAATAGACCGTAGATTCTTCCTTACAAATTAAAAAGAAGCCGGGACGATAACCCGACTTCTTTCTTGACTTACTTAGTCACGATGACGCATTTGTGGGAACAATAGAACATCGCGAATCGATGGTGAGTTTGTTAATAGCATAATTAAACGATCAATACCAATACCTAGTCCACCAGTTGGAGGCATTCCGTATTCAAGCGCTTCGATAAAATCATCATCCATTTCATGAGCTTCATCATTACCCGCTTCTTTTTCAACAAGTTGAGCTTCGAAACGCTCGCGTTGATCGATTGGGTCGTTTAATTCTGTGAAAGCATTTGCGTGCTCACGACGAACGATGAATAACTCAAAACGATCTGTGAAACGGCCGTCTTGTGGATTTTTCTTAGCTAATGGTGAGATTTCCACCGGGTGGCCAAAAATAAATGTAGGTTGAACTAATGACTCTTCGACTTTTTGCTCAAAGAATTCATTAAGCACATGTCCTACTTCCATAGAAGGTTTAATATCCACACCATGTTCTTTTGCTAAAGCGTGAGCTTGTTCTTTCGTCATCTCTACCCAGAAATCAACGCCCGTCATTTCTTTGACTGCATCAGCCATGTGTAGACGTTTCCAGCCAGGGGATAAATCAATCTCATCTTCTCCGTACATTACTTTCGTTGTACCGAGAACATCTTGTGCTACATGTGCGATTACGTTTTCAGTTAACGCCATGATGTCATTGTAATCTGCATAAGCTTCATACAACTCGAGCATCGTAAATTCAGGGTTGTGTCTTGTTGAAATTCCTTCATTTCGGAATACACGACCGATTTCATAAACTTTTTCTAAGCCACCCACGATTAATCGTTTCAAATGCAGCTCTATTGCAATACGCATATATAATGTCATGTCTAATGCATTGTGGTGTGTAATAAATGGTCTTGCTGCAGCTCCGCCAGCAATTGCATGCATAAGTGGTGTTTCCACTTCTAAAAACCCTTGTCCATCTAAATATCGACGCATCGATTGAATGATACGGCTACGGGTGATAAATGTATTTTTGCTCTCTTCACTAGTAAGTAAGTCTAAGTAACGTTGGCGGTAACGTTGTTCAACATCTTTTAAGCCATGGAATTTTTCCGGCATAGGACGAAGTGCTTTTGTTAAGTGAGTGAATTCAGTTGCTTTCACCGAAAGTTCTCCTACTTGTGTACGGAAAACATTCCCACGAACGCCGACGATATCTCCTAAGTCTGCCGTAGTAAATAAATGGTAAGCTTCGTCGCCAATTGCATCTTTACGTACGTATATTTGAACTTGACCACCGAAGTCTTGAAGATGAGCGAATCCAGCTTTCCCTTTTCCACGCTTTGTCATGATTCTACCAGCGATCGTCACTTCGCGTGGTTCTTCATCCAATTGTTCTTTTGAAAACTGTTCAAACTCTTCATGAATTCCTGCCGATAAATGTGAACGTTCAAAACGCCCGCCAAAAGGATCCAGTCCACTCTCACTTATTGAAGACATCTTTTGGCGTCTCACCAAAAGTTGATCATTTGTTTCTGTTTCATCTAAATGTGACATATTCATTTCACTCCCTTTTCTTTTGATAGCTCCGTTTAACCATTTAACGGAAAGCTAAGAAGAACCCAATAGACTGTATTTGATTGATTGAAAACCGATTCAAAAATATCATTTGTTCGTCATCGCTAGCCATTCATAATGAACCTATTGTACACAATTTCACAATCGTCTTCACGTCTTATTGCATTTTTCGTTTAAATCTGAATGTATTTCCATAATTCTGATTATTTTCTTCTATATAAAGAAGAGCTATCACCAAAAGTGACAGCTCTCTTTGTTTTACATTACACTTGCTTCTAGTTCACGGCCAAGTGCCATTTGCTCTTCTGCAAAGTTGTTAATGAATGTGCGTAGTTCTTGTGCAGATTCAGTTTGGTTAATTAAATTACGTGCTTTTCCGTTTCCACGGATGCCTTTTAAGTACCATGAAGCATGTTTACGCATTTCTCGAACGGCAACGTGTTCACCTTTAAGTGCCACTAATCGTTCGAAGTGAAGTAAGCAAACATCCATTTTCTCACGAACAGATGGTTCTGGTTTTAACTCACCAGACTCCAAATATTCCACGGTGCGGTAAATCATCCATGGATCACCTAATGCTGCGCGACCTATCATGACACCATCAACACCTGTTTCCTCTAGCATACGTTTTGCGTCTTGAGGCGTTTCTACATCACCATTACCAATAACGGGAATCTTGACGTTTTCTTTCACTTGGCGAATAATATCCCAGTCTGCGTGACCTTCATACATTTGTACGCGTGTACGTCCGTGAACAGCAACCGCTGATCCTCCCGCGCGTTCAACAGCTTGCGCATTTTGAACTGCATATAAATGATCGAGATCCCAACCTGTACGCATTTTCACACTTACTGGTTTTTTTACGTTGTCGACAACAGCCGCAACCATTTCGTAAATTTTTTCTGGATCGAGCAATAACTTCGCGCCCGCTTCACATTTTATAATTTTCGAAACTGGGCATCCCATGTTGATGTCAATAATATCTGCCGTAGTGTTTTGGTCTACATATTTTGCAGCTTCAACAAGTGTATCTTTGTCCCCACCAAAAATTTGTAATGACAACGGGTTTTCTCTGTCATCAATGTACAGCATGTTCATCGTTCTTTCGTTTTTATGCACAATACCTTTATCGGAAATCATTTCTGCATAAACAAGTCCAGCACCAAACTCTTTTACCGTTAAACGGAATGCCGAGTTACAAATACCAGCCATTGGCGCTAACACTACACGGTTATCCATTACATGCTTGCCAATTTGAAATGGCTTATCATTCATCTTCGTCATTGTTCACCCTCCTTTCTTATGAATTCGTTTCACCCATTAACTCTTCTACCTCTATATGCAGCACGGATGCCATATTATCTAATTGTTCTATTGTTGGTACTCGAGTTCCACGCTCGATTTGACCTAATACCGATGTTGACATGCCGATTTTATGGGCAAAGTCGAGTTGCTTCATCGCTTTTAGCTTTCTAAACGCACGAATGCGTCTACCCCATCGATTGTTTTCCATACGTGAACGCCTTCTTTCAGTCCTCTTGCATACTCGCGCAAAGACACACCCGTTACTGGATGAACACCCTCAGGCACCAATTCCATTAACGGTACGAGAACGAACCCTCGCTCATGCATTCGCGGATGAGGGACAGTCAGTTTCTCTGACACTATATTTTCATCATTATAGAGCAAAATGTCAAGGTCTATACATCTTGGTCCCCAGCGAAATTCGCGAATACGCCCTAGAGTCTGCTCAGTTTCCAAGCAAATTAAAAGGATTTTTTCTGCAGATAAATCACTCTTTATTTCGACAACTATATTTAAAAAAGTTGCTTGTTCAGTATATCCTACAGGATCGGTTTCATAAACAGACGAAACCTGAGTTACTGTTAATTCAGGTTGTTCTTGCAACATGAGAACCGCATCTTGTAACATGTCAAACCGATTTCCAAGATTCGAACCTAACGATAGGTATGCGGTATTCATACATATTCGCCTCTCGTAATTTCAACGGATACCGAACGATAATGACCAGGAATTGGAGGGTCAGGTTTAATTACGATTACTTTACACCCTTTTACGCGATCTTTGAATGTCGTTAATATTTCTGTTGCAATTCGCTCTGCCACAGTCTCTACTAACTTAACAGGTTCACCTTCAACAATATTTTGACAAATGAAAAATGCTTCTGCATAGTTTACCGTTTTGTCTAAATTATCTGTTTGACCGGCTTCTTGTAAATCAACAGCTAGAGAAAGTGTTACACGGAAGCGTTGCCCGAGTCTCGTTTCTTCAGCCAACACACCATGATTTCCCCAAAATTCCATGTCATTCACATGAATATAATCCATTTACTTCGCCCCTCTTAACTTTCTATATATGGTTGTTTATCAATCAATACATCCATCATGCGTACAGTGCGAACAATTTCTTTCACGTCATGCACTCGCACCATGTGACATCCATTCATGATACCAAAGGATACCGTTGCTGCTGTTCCTTCAAGACGTTCTTCAATTGGCAGATTTAAGACTTTGCCAACCATCGTTTTGCGAGATGTTGCTAGTAACACTGGGTAGCCCATCTCCACAAGATCCTGTAAATGTTGCATCATCAAAATATTTTGTTGCGTAGTTTTAGCAAATCCAATGCCTGGATCTAGCCAAATATGATGGCTTGGAACTCCTGCAGCTTTGGCAATTTGAACACTTTCATCTAGATCCTTACGTACGTCCGGCCAGAAATCAGTATAGTTGGTATTATCACGATTATGCATCAATAAAATAGGCACACCGAGTCTTGCCGCCACTTCCGCAATCGCAGGTTCACGTTTAGCACCCCATACATCATTAATGATATGAGCACCTGCTCGTATGGCAGCTTCCGCCACTTTTGATTTATATGTATCAATTGATATAGCCACATCAAGTTCCCTAGATAATGCCTGTATAACCGGAATGACACGAGAGAGTTCTTCTTCAAGACTTACAGCCGCATGACCTGGTCGTGTTGATTCTCCACCGACATCAATAATTTTCGCACCTTCAGCAACCATTTTCTTTGCATGATTAATTGCCGCTTCTACAGCATCGAATCGTCCACCATCTGAGAATGAGTCTGGTGTTACATTCAATATCCCCATAACAATTGTTTCTTTATGAAAATCAAAAACCGTTCCATTCACTTCGAACGGTTTTGTATAGTGGATTAAATTCACCTTTATCGCTCCTTGCTTGTCTGTTCCACATGATCCTTATAGTGATCGTGTAACTTCATGTAAATTAATCCATTCTTTCCGTCAAACAGATTCGTCCCAAGTTGATGAATGGGCACCAACTCTTGTACAGCATTCGTCACAAAAACTTCATCAGCCTCTTCAAGCTTGCCAGGAGTAAATAAACCTTCTTCCACATTAATCCCAAGTGATTCCGCTGTCTTAATCACCCAATTACGTGTAATTCCAGCTAAAATTCCCGTTTCTAGAGCAGGAGTATACAATACACTGTTTTTCACCCAAAAAACATTTGATGTAATACCTTCTGCTACATGCCCTTCACCTGTTAAAAAAAAGCCTTCTTGTTCTGCAAGAGATGGTAATTCTAAGCGCGCCAGAACATTATTTGCATAATGGTGAGATTTATATCGATGTTCGCTTTCTGGTGTATTGCGTCGAGTTTTTAACCATACGGCTGATTTTTCTTTGCCACGTATAAAAGGCGGCAAGTTTTTTCTAAACAAAATGACTGTCGGTTTTTCATAAACAGAAGGAGCTAAACCAATTTCATGCTCGCCAGCAGATACATTCAGTCTAAAATAACCGTCTGTCCCGCCACTTCTTGCATTTAGCTCAAGTATGATAGCTTTCAACATCTCTAAATCTAAATCGAGTTCAATTCGAAATTCATCGAGCGCCTTACGCAATCGTTCTATATGGTCTTCAAGTAAGAAAGGCTCTCCTTCATACGTACGGAATGTTTCGAAAAAACCTAAACCATATAAAAAACCGTGGTCAAAAGGAGAAATACGCAACTCGTCTGCCTTAACAAACTCCCCATTCATCCAAGCCCACATTACACTTCCTGCTTCTTAGCCGGCTGGCAATAGGTGTGAATGAAATTCCGCAGCAATTGTTTACCTTCTTCAGTCATGATTGATTCAGGATGATACTGAACGCCTTCAATGGCAAATTCGCGATGACGAAGGCCCATAATTTCGCCTTCTGCCGTCCAAGAAGTCACTTCTAAACAATCGGGAAATGATTCTTTTTCAACAATTAATGAATGATAACGCGTTGCTTGAAATGGATTTGGCATTCCGGTATTAACTCCTTTTCCATCGTGATGAACAGGTGAAGTTTTGCCATGCATTAAGCGCTCCGCTCGAATGACATTTCCACCGAATGCTTGTCCAATCGATTGATGCCCTAGACACACTCCAAAAATTGGAATCTTTCCAGAAAAGTGCGTAATGACATTTAGGCTGATGCCTGCATCATTTGGCGTACAAGGTCCTGGAGAAACAACAATCATTTCAGGTTTTAACGATTCAATATCAGCAATCGTTAATTCATCATTACGTTTAACGATTAACTCTTTTCCAAGTTCGCCAAAATATTGAACTAAGTTATAGGTAAATGAATCGTAGTTATCGATCATTAAAATCATTTTTTCCCCACTCCCTCCGCCATTGCTTTTGCTTGCCACAGTGCTTTTGCTTTGTTTAAAGATTCGATATACTCATTTGCTGGACTCGAGTCAATAACAATACCGGCTCCTGCTTGAATATGAGCCATACCATCTTGCACAAACGCTGTGCGAATGACGATATTGAATTCCAAGTCACCTGTGTAACCGAGCCAACCGATAGAACCTGTATATAAACCGCGTCTGACGGGTTCAAGTTCTTCAATAATTTCCATTGTCCTGATTTTAGGTGCTCCCGTAATGGTTCCTCCAGGGAATACCGCGCGAAGGACTTCAGCATTAGATGTGTTTTCAGCTAGTGTTCCTCTTACGTTAGAAACAATATGCATCACGTGCGAATATTTTTCGATAACCATGAACTCGTTTACTTCAACAGAACCATATGCCGAGACACGCCCTAAATCATTGCGTTCTAAATCAACTAACATGACATGTTCAGCACGTTCTTTTTCGTTATCAATTAATTCTTTTGCTAGTAGCTCATCTTCATTTTCATTTTTCCCACGAGGACGCGTTCCTGCGATTGGCCGAGTTGATAGTTCATCGCCTTTTTTCTTCACCAATAACTCTGGCGATCCTGATACAACTGCAAACTCGGGCGATTGAATAAATGCCATGTACGGCGAAGGATTAAACGAACGTAACGCCTCGTAATATGTTACGGGAGATACGCTTAGCGCCTTCGATTGACGGACAGACAAGTTAACTTGGAACACATCGCCTTGGCTAATATACGCCTGGATACTACGCACTGCTTCTTCAAAAACGTCTCCAGTCATAGAGACATGAAGTTCCGTCTGGTCGTCAAGTACTTCTGTCGCTCCACCCGCAATAAACACTCGAGCCGCTAAACCTTTTTTAGCCGCTTGTCTCCATTTTTCACTTTCAGCTTGCAAATCAACATCCACAGTCGAAATATGCATAACATGCACTTCTTCTTTCTCAATATCTAAAACCGCCCATTGATCAAGCAAGTAGAAGTACAAGTCTGGAATATGTAAATCATCTTCCGTGTCATTTGGCAACGCTTCAATTTGTCGAGCATAGTCGTATGTAATGAACCCTGCTGCACCACCTTGAAAATCTGGCAAATCAGCGATATGTGCAAATTGATATTCTTCTACTAGCTTTTCGACTAATTGCAGAGCTTCTCCGTGTCTTTCTTCCACTTTCCCATCACGCCACTTTATCAGTAAACCACTTTCAGTTGATTCTATAACGGCTAATGGATTCCATGCTGCCACACTAAATTGCCCTCCGCGTCCACTTTCCATCAAAATATGGTGAGACTCAGTTTGTGTGAGCTCTTTATAAGCATAATAAAAATCATCTTTATTTAGTGAAATTGTTGCTGTATGTAATTGAACATCCTGCATGTCCATTCTCCCCCTGAATAACAAGTATCGCTTTCATCTTATCGCGAATCACTAGTTAAACGCCACAAAAAAGAGAGAACGTCTCCGCTCCCTCTTTATCTATTACTATTAGTCTTCAAATTGATACAGTGGTGTACTTAAGTAGCGTTCTCCATTCGAAGGAAGAATAGCTAAAACTTTTTTGCCTTTACCAAGTCTACGTGCTACTTCTAACGCCGCATGCACAGCGGCTCCTGATGAGACACCACCAAGAATTCCTTCTTCTCGCGCTACTTTTCGCGCTGTTTCATACGCATCTTCATTTGACACTTGAATGATGCTGTCATAAATTTCAGTATCCAACACTTCAGGAACGAAACCGGCACCAATTCCTTGGATTTTATGAGGTCCTGGTTGACCACCCGATAAAATTGCTGAATCTTTTGGCTCAACTGCCACAATTTCAATTCCCGGGAAGTTCTTTTTCAATACTTCACCAGCACCAGTGATTGTTCCACCTGTACCAATACCTGAAATAAAAGCATCTAGTTGATCCATCGCTTCTACAATTTCAGGACCAGTCGTTAAACGATGTACTTCTGGATTTGCTAAGTTATTAAATTGTTGAGGCATATACCAGCCGTTTTCTTCTGCTAATTCAGTTGCTTTTGCAATTGCACCCTTCATTCCGTCAGGTCCTGGAGTTAACACTAAGTCAGCACCGTATGCACGCAATAAATTACGTCGCTCCATGCTCATTGTTTCAGGCATAACAAGTACAGATTTATACCCTTTAGCTGCAGCAATCATAGCGAGACCTATTCCTGTGTTACCACTTGTTGGTTCAATAATCGTATCACCTTGTTTTAACTTTCCATCACGTTCTGCCGCTTCAACCATTGAAAGAGCAATACGATCTTTCACACTACTACTGGGGTTGAAGAATTCTAACTTCAAATAAACCTCTGCATCTTCAGGTCCTGTAAGTCTGTTTAATTTAACAATCGGGGTTTTCCCTACTAAATCTGCTACTGAATTACCTACTCTTGTCATTTTCTCACTCCTAATACCTAGTAGTTCAATTGGTTTTATTATCTTCTTAATCCTACCAATTTTTCTGACTTTTCGCAAACAAAAAGCAGCCACCTGAACGAATCAGAAAACTGCTTGGTTATATCGTTATAATACGTAACTTTAAGCCCTTTTATGTCTATTCCAGAAGATTGCGTAACGGTTACTCGTCGCAAAGGAAACCACCGTGAAGTCGAGCTAGAGTGGCGCTTTCAGCATTTCGATCTTATTCGCCATAAAACCATTCGGTGTCAAATTCTTTCCAAAACGCTTCTGGGGAAACGGATTGTGGTAGTTGTTCCAAAGCCAATTCACGTTTGATATGATCTTTCACATCTTCAAAAGAGAACTCTTGACCTTCTATAATATCCTGTAAGTAGACGACGCCGTATCGACCTTCAGATAGTGCAACTGGACTACTCCATTGGTCTACTTCTAGTTTACTAGCTGCTTCCACAACAGAAGAATCTACATTCTCTTGACCTTCAGTAATATATCCAATATCTCCACCAAGACTTGCCGAAGAAGCATCAACTGACCGTTCACGAGCTAACACATCAAACGAAGAACCATTTTCGAGTTCATTTACTGCCTCTTGTGCGTCTGATATATTCTGTAAAACAATTAAACTCGCTTGATATGTAGTAGGGATATTATAAAGGGACTGGTTTTCATCAAAAAATGTTTGGATTTGCTCATCTTCAATCACCACGTCCTTTGTTAACACTTTATCTAGTATTAATTGGGCACGCATTTTTTGACGGTGCATATCACTGTTCAGAGACAGACCTTGTGAACCAGTGCTGTCTTGAGCAGTTCTGATTAAGGACAGTTCCAAATCTATTTCTTTATCAGTCACTTTAATTTTGTATTTTTTAGCAGCCGTATTCATTACTCGAGCGTTTACCAGCTCAAGTAATGTTTCTTTTCCATACTGCTCTTCCATCGCGACCATCCAGTCTTCACGGGAAATTTTCTCTTTTCCAACTGTAGCCACAACTTCATTGCCGCCAGTTGGTCCGTTTGGAACTAGCCAAGCGATAAACCATAACATGTTTCCAAGCAATAAAAGACCTAAAACAATAAGTACAGGTTTCGTTTTCAATTTCTTCTGAGTAAGTCGCCCGTCGCGACCATCTACATTATTATGAGTTGATTTCATCGATATAAGATTCCAATTCTTGCTGTGAATATTCATACGTTTCCATACAGAAATGACATTGCGCTTCCGCTTTGCCGTCATCTTCAATCATTTCTTGAATTTCATTTACACCTAAAGCTAAAATAGCCGTTCCAAATCGTTCCTTCGAACAGTTACATTCAAATGAAACGTCCATTTTATCTAGTACATGGACATTTTCTTCACCTAAAACCTCTTGCAATAATTCTTCAGGGGATAAACCCTTTGCAATCAGTGTAGATACAGGCTCCATAGAACTTAGTTTTTCTTCAATAACAGAAATCGTGTCATCCTCAATTCCTGGCATTAACTGAATGATAAAACCGCCTGAAGCCAAAATTGAATTATCCGGATTTACTAACACACCTAACCCAACAGAAGAAGGTACTTGTTCTGATGTAGCGAAGTAATATGTGAAGTCTTCACCTAGTTCACCCGATACTAGTGGCACTGAACCCGTAAAGAAGTCTCTCATTCCTAAGTCTTTAACTATCGTCAACATGCCATCTGTTCCAACTGCGCGTTTCACATCAAGCTTACCGTGCTCATTCAATTCAAAGTGGGTCTGAGGATGTGAAACATATCCACGTACTTCACCTTTTGAGTTACTATCGACGATAATGGCACCAATAGGACCTTTGCCTTCCACTTTAACCGTTATCTTATCTTCACCTTTGAGCATAGCCCCCATCATAACGCCAGCTGTCATCGAACGACCAAGTGCTGCTGATGCAGTTGGCCACGTTGCGTGACGTTGTTGTGCTTCTCTTATTGTATCGGTTGTACGAACCGAAAAAGCTCTCACTTTTCCTTCAAATGCTAAAGCTCTTACTAAATAATCATTCATTTTCGTTTCCTCTTTTCTTAATGGTTACGTTCGTATATTAAATGCAATCCTTTTAAAGTTAAATAAGGGTCAATTTTATCGATTACGGTCGATTCTGCGGCAATTAAATTAGCCATCCCACCAGTCGCAATGACAGTAGGCTGTAATTTACTTTGTGCTTTCATACGAGATACAATACCTTCAACTTGCCCGACATATCCGAAAACAATACCGGCTTGCATGGCAGAGATTGTATTTTTACCAACTACACTCTCGGGCTTGGTTAATTCAATACGAGGTAATTTAGAAGCTTTAGTAAATAGAGCTTCGGTTGAAATACCAATACCAGGAGCAATCGCGCCACCCATATAATCGCCTTTTTCATTTATATAACAATAGGTTGTGGCCGTTCCAAAATCAACAATAATGAGTGGTGGTCCATATTCTTCTATCGCCGCCACTGCGTTGACAATACGGTCTGCGCCAACTTCACGAGGATTTTCGTATTTAATATTTAATCCCGTTTTCACACCTGGACCTACTATGAGTGGCTTAAGGCCAAAATATTTCTGACACATGCGTTCCAACGAAAACATGATAGACGGAACAACGGACGAAATGATGATGCCATGAATTTGACTAAAGTCGATACCGGCATGATTAAATAACGCCTTTACTTGCATGCCGTATTCGTCTTCCGTTTTGTAACGATCCGTTTCCATGCGCCAGTGATGAATTAATTCGTCTGAATGATAAACACCCAGCACAATATTCGTATTTCCAGTATCTAAAACGAGTATCATTAGTGTACCTCACAAATTCCATTAATAGATTGCTTTAGTATTGCAGTCTGCCTACTTTGACCTTCTACACTTCGCTTTTCGTGTCTAACAATCAGGCCATATTTCTCACCTATACTTTTCTGTAAGTCATCATACCATAATTATCTATGCATAAAAAAGCTGAGCGACTTCCACATAGGGAGGCCGCTCAGCTTTATATGCATTATTCGTTATTTACGATCTTCTTTAATGCCTGGTGAAGGTTCAACTGTTGTTTCTTCCTTCGGTAGATCCGCTATTGATGGGTCGTTTGGTGCGCCTGTAACGTCTGGTGTTACTTCGTCAACCTTTTCCGTTTCCACATCTACTATTTCAGTTACAGAATCCTTAACCGGACGAACAGGTAAGGTACCATGTTCTTTCAGGTGCATAATTTGACCAGCATCTAATGTTTCCACTTCAAGAAGTGTGGTTGCAATTAGCTCAAGCAATTCACGTTTTTCCGTCAAAATTTCTTTCGTACGGGCGTATTGCTCTTTGATCATAGTTTGCATTTCTTGGTCAATTTCGTAAGCAATCGCATCTGAATAATTTTGTTCAGAGTTAAAGTCACGACCCAAGAAGACGTTTCCGCCTTGCGCTTGACCAAATTGCATCGGTCCAAGCTTATCGCTCATTCCGTATTCTGTCACCATGCTCCGAGCAATACTCGTCGCACGTTGGAAGTCATTATGAGCACCAGTTGAGACTTCACCGAAGACTACATCTTCAGCTACACGCCCGCCAAGTAAACCAGAAATTTTATCAAGTAATTCTGGTTTTGTCATGAAGTAACGATCTTCTTTTGGCAACATAACTGCATATCCACCTGCTTGACCACGTGGAACGATGGTAACTTTATGTACAATTTCTGCATCATCTAAAGTTAATCCAATTACTACGTGTCCCGCTTCGTGGTAAGCAACAATATTGCGTTCTTTTGCTGAAATGACTTTACCCGTTTTAGCAGGACCTGCAATTACACGGTCAGTCGCTTCATCAATATCTTCCATATCAATCTTCTTCTTGTTACGACGTGCAGCAACTAAAGCTGCTTCGTTCAGAAGATTTTCTAAATCCGCACCAGAAAATCCTGGTGTACGTTGTGCGATTGCTTTAAAATCTACTTCTTCTTCTAACGGTTTGTTACGTGCATGTACTCTTAGGACAGCTTCACGACCTTTAACATCTGGGCGACCAACCGTGATTTGACGGTCAAAACGTCCTGGACGAAGAAGAGCTGGATCTAAAATATCTGGGCGGTTTGTTGCCGCGATGATAATAATACCTTCATTCGCTCCGAAACCATCCATTTCAACAAGTAATTGGTTCAAGGTTTGTTCACGCTCATCGTGTCCACCACCAAGACCTGCTCCACGTTGACGACCAACTGCATCAATTTCATCGATGAAGATGATACATGGTGCATTTTTCTTGGCGTTTTCGAAAAGGTCACGTACACGAGATGCACCAACCCCAACAAACATTTCCACGAAATCAGAACCACTAATTGAGAAGAAAGGAACACCTGATTCGCCTGCAACAGCACGAGCAAGTAACGTTTTACCAGTACCTGGAGGACCAACTAGAAGAATCCCTTTAGGAATACGAGCACCAATTGCATCGAATTTGCGAGGGTCTTTTAAGAATTCAACCACTTCTACAAGTTCTTGTTTCTCTTCGTCCGCTCCTGCTACATCTTCAAAACGAACTTTTTTCTTTTCATTATCATATAATTTCGCTTTACTTTTCCCGAAATTCATCACTCGGTTACCGCCACCCTGAGCTTGGTTCAACAAGAAGAAGAACAGGATAAAGATAATGATGAATGGAATTAAGCCGGTAAAGAATTGCACCCATCCGCTTGTTTCAGGTGCTGGTAAAACTTTGACACCGCTCGTTTTTGACGCTTTGTCGATGGCAGTTAGGACTGATGGGTTATCCATAGTAATGGCAGTGACGAATTCCTCGTCTTTTTTATACCCTTCCATTTTCCCTCGAACTTCATACACCCCTTGATCTGGTTGCATTGAAAATTCAGTAACCTTGCCACTTTCTAACGCAGTAAGAAACTCGCCATAATTGACTTCTTTGGTAGGTTCTTTCCCGCTGTTAAACGTACCAAAAATCCCAATAATTACGAGGAAAATTAATAAATAAAATATGGTGTATCGAAATATTCGATTCATCCCGAACCTCCTCAAGAAATATACAGAAAAACTAATGATAATCTTATCATACGAAGAAAAAAGGGTACAACGATATGCCTTGCCTTTTACACGTTATTCTTTAATTTATGTCGTAAATTAAATTCAATCTATTAAAAAGAGTAAACTTCTTTCTTCAAAACTCCTACATACGGTAAGTTACGATATTTTTCCATGTAGTCTAATCCGTATCCTACTACAAAAGCATCAGGAACAATAAAGCCAACATAATCCGCTTGTAGATCAACTTTACGACCCGTTGGTTTGTCTAGTAATGTAACGACTTTAATTGATTTTGCTTTACGGTATTTAAACAGGTCAACTAAATAGCTAAGTGTTAACCCACTATCGATAATATCTTCTAAAATTAACACGTCACGACCTTCAACACTTGTGTTTAAATCTTTTACAATTTTCACTTCACCAGAAGAAACTGTGGCATTCCCGTAACTTGAAACGTCCATGAAATCAATTTCCATGTAAATATCCATACGCTTCATAAGGTCAGCCATAAATGGCATCGCGCCTTTTAGTACACCAACCGCGAGTGGGAATTTATCGTTGTAATCAGCAGTTAAAACTTCGCCTAATTCGCGAATTTTTGTTTGTAGTTGTTCTTCAGAAATTAACACTTCTTGAATATCTTTTTCTAACATATGGGTTCCTCCTTGAGCTTAGTGGCTCTCTTTTTCAATCATGAACTGATGTGTCCAACCTTCATGTGGTTGTTTAGTAAAACGCGAACCTAATCGCACGCCTGGTACACCAATTATCTCTCGTTGATGTGTTTCGAGCAATTGAACTGCCTGGCGGGTATGTCGAGGAACTTTTTCATCAATCATTAAGCGAGATAAACGCTTAGGTTCTTTCATTCCTTTTAGCAACAATCGGTCTCCCGGTTGTCTTCCTCGCACATGAATAGGTAGTTCACTTAGATTAAGTGTTACATACCATCCGTCGTCCACATTCATCTCGTCTTCTCGATTAATCATCTTTATCCGTAAGTCCATCCCAACAGAAACCCACTCTCCAATGACAACTATGCTCTCAGTGGCGGGTATTGCTGAGTTCGCTTCTTCAAAAGAAAACAGCATTGTTGAGTAGTGGCGGAACCCTTTTCTCCCGTCTGGAAGATGAATCTCACTTGAACCATCACGTTCGAGACACTGGCTATGGACTTGTTCAATAAGCGAATGGCTTAACCATAAACTTTCATTAGGGTATAGATAGTTTAATAGTAGTAGAACTACTCTTTTTTGTAAAGCAACCTCGATACCTTGAAATTGAAGTAAGTCGATAGATAGTGCATGAGAGTCCGATGAAAGGATGATTTTTTCATATTCCATCATGGCAAGTTTGTGCAACAATTGCTCATCTTGTTGCTGCTGATGTGTCCATTTCGTAATAGCCGCTGCCACATTTTGGTTTTCTTCTTGGACGAGCGGGACGATATGATGACGGAATCGGTTACGGGTATAAGTGTCCTTTTCATTACTGGAATCTTCACGATATGTATAGTGCTGTTCATTCAAATATTGTTCTATTTGTTTTCGTGTTACAGATAGCAAAGGACGAATTAATTCACACTTTCCATAATTGCGTTTTGCGTACATACCATTCGATCTTGTTCCTCTTGTCAAACCCATAAATACAGACTCCACTTGATCATCCGCATGATGAGCTACTGCCAGTTTGTTGTAATGACTTTCCTCCATCACTTGTTCAAAAAAGCGATAACGTTCACGACGACAAACATCCTGTAAGTTCCCATTTTCGCGAAGAAGAATGTTTTTTATAGGTAATGTTTTACTGTGAAACTGAATGTTCCAACTGTCACATAAATCCCTTACAAAACGTTCATCTTCGTCGGACTCTTTTCCTCTAAGACCATGGTTTGCATGAATACAACCTAGTTCGATAGCGAGAAAATCTTTTTGTTTGTGCAAAAAAGTGAGGAGCGCAATTGAATCTGCGCCCCCAGAACATCCGACAAGAAGTCGATCTCCTTCGCTTATTAATCGATGTCTTTGATTATATGTTAAAACCTCTTCACGAAAACCCAACTTCTTGTCACCTCCTTGCTTTTATTCTATTTTATCATTCTTTCCCGGGAAATATTTCGATAAGATGGAGAAAAGAGTGACCATTCTGGTACAGCGTGTCTTAGTTTTACCACAATAAGTGTTCGATCATCTTCAGCAGCTGGATATTTATTATTAAATTCTGCAGCTAATACATCGGCGAGAGATCCTGTAGGCGTCGATTCATACTTTTTCATTAACCTAATTAGTTCGTTTTCTTGTTCTTCTAAAGAGTAATCCGGTGAAAACATTCCATCTGACAACATAACTAAAATATCTCCAGCTTTAACAAGCCGTTCTTCTGCATCTACCGACATGGTTGGTAAGAACCCAATTGGCACACTTTGACTATCAATTTTCACACAATCCTTCCCTCTTAGTAAATACGTTGACATGCTACCCGCTTTAAACGACCACAATTTACCTTGCTGTAAATCAAGCAATGCTAAATCCACCGTTGCATATAAATCGGAATGGTGTTTGAGTGACATGACGTAATGTAACGTATGCATTGCAGTTTCTGGGTTCATTTGGTGTTGTAAACATTCTCTTAATAACCTAATGACTTTTCTACTCTCATGATAAGCTTCCATATTTTGACCCATTCCATCAGATAATACGAATGCAACTAGCCCACTATGCAAAGGAATGACACTATGGGCATCCCCAGAATATACCGTATTTTGATAGGAACTCGTAAATACTCCGTAATCATACGTAAATCTCACAGCAGACTGAAAAGTAATTTGGATGTGTGAAAATGGATCCTTAATTTCAGAAGTACGACTAATTTCAAAAGGTTCATCATATAATTCATGAAGAATCGGAATGATAAGTCTCTCACCTATCATTTGATTCGTTTCCCACTCTGCTTGTTTGATTGGTAAACAACAGACAATCTTTCTTGCTCCTTGTTCTTCGGAAAGCATATCAATTTGAAAATGTGCAATTTTAGCATCATCTAAGCGTTTCGAAATTTTCTCTTCTTCTGATTCGTGGTTTGCTTCATTCATCTGAAGGTCTGCCATTAGATCGCTGACATGCTGACTCATGTCACGCAATTGGTAGGCTAGCATCTTTTTACCATGAGCATAGTGTCCAGCAAGTTTGTTATTTGCATACTCTTCTTCAAGTGCATCCACCAAGCCATTTGAACGTACACATTTTTCTTGAATCCGATCATTTAACCGATAACGAACACCTGATTTGGTATGAGCCCTCATTTCTTTCCATTCCTCGATCACCGGGTACATCCCTTGGCCAGAGTCACCCCAACATTTATCTTGTCTAAAGCAAGTTCCACATACAGAATAATCGGGTGTTTGGCTAGTCGAAGCAGTTTCTTTTTGTGTAGGAAAGCGATCGTTGACAAGTTGTGTAATAAATTCTACAAACTGTTGGAAATCGAATAGTTGAGTATTTACTTTATCAGTAAGCCATTGTTGCCTTTTAAAAAGAACTGATGATGGTTTTGGGAAAAACTGATTCTGAGCATAGTTTATCCAAGAAGTTGGCAATATAAAAAAAATCATGCTCGCACAAGCGAGAGAAGCAAAATAAACTTTATCGAGTGGTAACGTATTGTCATATACAGTGAAGAATAGCGCGGCTCCGAAAGAACCTATTGCAATCCATAATCGATTTTTATTTTGAAACAACCCCGCACTTAATCCAGATAGGGCATAAACCGCAATCATGCCGCTAAACGATAGTTGGGACAGGCTAAGTATTGTACCCATAATAGTGGCTACTGCCGTTCCGACAAATACCCCACCCACACTAACCGCTCCAAATATCACAAGATGAACGAGTACTAGAGGTACTGAGACGAGACCAAATAACAATCCCCCCATCCCCGTTAACATCAAAGCACTCACCATCACCGCTGCTCCAATTCGTTCAAACGTCCATTTCGCTGTCGTAAGAGCGTGCATAGGAACAAACAGTTGGAATAAAAAGACCGTCATAATCGCAGATAAAATACTTTCATACAAAACTAGTAACGATACCGACAATGGGATGGCGCCGCCATATGATACCCACTGCCATCCAAATTGGACAAGCAAGATTACCATTGCAACTTGAAATGGTATAAACTTTTTGTTTTTGAGAATTTGGCTGATTCCTTGATAACCACCGATTTGCAACACATGAAGGATAGTCTGACCTATTCCGAGCGTCAAGCTCCCACTGAGGCCCCCAATCCAAACAAACGGTAGGTAACGCGGATACCTCCTCGCCACGATTGCCCAAATTGGTAAAAAGAAAGGTACCGCTGCTTCAAATAACACTGCTTTCGATAAGAAGAATGCAAAGAATAAAATAAGTGTAGATAGTGTGATTTTTAATTTTTTCTTTTTTACTAAGAGCATCCAACGGCTCCAAACAGGCATTTTCTTCACACCATCAGTTGTTAACGACTTCATGAAACCATTCCCTTCCCCTACGATGTTTCTCATTATAGGAGAAGGATTGTTTAAAGTTTGTCTATTTGTGACAACACAAACAAAAAACATTTCGACGAAATATCAGAAGAAACCGTAAAAATTTTTAAAAGATAGCTTGACAATCGCATATATTCACTTGTATTATTATAAATGTTCTTTAAAAACGGCGGCCTAGCTCAGCTGGCTAGAGCGTACGGTTCATACCCGTGAGGTCGGGGGTTCGATCCCCTCGGCCGCCATATTAAGAAAAGCAGAAAGCGCCACTTTGGCGCTTTCTGCTTTTCCTAGGCCCCTTGGTCAAGCGGTTAAGACACCGCCCTTTCACGGCGGTAACACGGGTTCGAATCCCGTAGGGGTCATCCGAAAAACTCACAAGAGATATTCTCTTGTGAGTTTTTTTTGATTATCTAGGAGTTTCTAACACGCTCAATTTGTCGTTTATGATGTTCATCATGCTCCCAAAAATCAGTGAAATAGCTCATAATCGACAAAGTATGATCACCAATTTGAAATTCTTTATTCCATTCACTTTCATCTACTACTTCAAGTTTTTGTGTAATGCGCTGACGCTCACTTTTCGCATAAACGACGGTTTCTTCAAATGTTTGTTCAGCARCACGTTCTGCAGCTTTTGAATTAAATTCTTCGAAAGCTGGAAATCTTTCAAGTTTAGCACCTTCTTTCATGTTAGGAAGTCGATCTTCCGAAGTGAACCGATCCCATTCAGCCAAGTGCATGACAATTTCATTTGGTGACCATTTTCCTTGCTGGTATGGACTCATTGCTTGTTCAGGTGTTAGTTCTTTTAATGAATCCAACCATGCTTGATAATTTTTATGTGTTCTTAATATTTGTTGTTTGCTGCTCATAAGCCACACTCCTTTCTATTATTTTTCTCTACCATAAGCTACAATCCCTTTATTCCAATACGCAAAAAAACATCCCTGCATATCAGCAGGGATGTTGTTAAAAACACTTTTTCTACGATCAAAACAGCCAGCAAATTATCCTCGTTTAGCTCCGCGACCGCCACGTTTAGTTTCAGTAGCACGTTTTAAAGTGGTCAAACGCTCTTCACTGTCTTTTAAGAAACGCGCCATTTTTTGCTCAAAATTCTCTTTAAACGGACGATCTCGATCGTTTGGACGATTATTCGGGCGTGGACGTTGAGGACGTTCTGGTCGCTCAGCTTGTGGCTTGGCTTTACGAATAGATAAGCCTATTTTGCCGTCAGCTTCCACATTCATCACTTTTACTTCAACCATATCTCCGACTTTCAAATGCTCGTTGATATCTTTCACATAGTTGTCAGCGACTTCACTGATATGAACAAGACCTGTTGAGCCACCTGGTAGTTCGACGAATGCGCCGAAATTTGTGATTCCTGTTACTTTACCTTGTACCTTGCTGCCTACTTCAATTGACATAAAAAAAATGCTCCTCCTTAAAAATTAAGCCGGCTTCTTTAGAAGCCTTGTAATAGTAAAATCGGATCCGAAAATAAAGATCTCCACTCTTAATTATAGCCAACAAAAAAAGAGTGTCAATAAGACTACTCTTTTGAATCAATGTTTTTGTCATCATTTTCTTCATTTTCAGGGATAGCAAAAATAATTTCATTGTCTTCTGAAAGGAAATATTCTTTTCTTGCAAGCTTTGCAATATATTCATCATCATTTAACTTTAAAATTTGAGATTTCAACATGTCGTGTTCGTCTTGAACTTCTTCTAAGGCTTGAAGAACTTCTACCTTTTTGTTTTCTTTAACAGCTAGCGCTTGTGATTTATCAAACATTGTAAGAGTTAGCCAACCCATTACCACAACTACAATGACAGCGAAAGCACCCAATCGTCTAAACAAACGGGTTTTATGTGCTTTTTCACGCTTCTCTAGGCGTTCAACCGAGCGGACATAATCTTTATTAATGGATGAAATATTACGATTTTCTTCAATTTTCTTATTCACACCCAAGTTGTTCACTCCCAGCCATAATTTGTCAACTTATTAGTAGTTGCTATTATAACTGATAAATCATTTTTTTTGAAGGGTCCTTCGGGGTATTTTTTCATTTATTTTATTAAATAGTATTATCAAAGGCCATAGTATAACCATAAATAGTTTAACAAGGACACGAATAATATTACGTATGATTGTCACAATTAAATGAATGACCCACCATATTGGATGTACAATTAATCTCATAAATACCCTTCTCACAAAAAGCATTGGTGTTCGAAACCATAACTCATAACAAATGATTCCAACAATTTGAGCACAAGGATCGTATATTCTCCACGTTCCATCTCTTAACTGAAATAATAAGTAGAAACTCGCAATTCCGAGTCCTATCCATAATAAAATTTCAAAAAATCTTTGATAACGCCTAATAATTGCACCTGGACGGAGAGCTTGACAACTGTCACGAAAACTTTCAACTAAAAAACCTGTGGCCACGCCACTTAACATCATGGCCAACAGACTTAAGAATTGATATGAAATCGTCATCCAAACAATTTATGCAGGAAGTTACGGCTAGGTTCACGATCTTCATCATCGTATTGGAAAGTTCGCACATGACCTTCAAGAGTCAGTAACCCTTTGTCCACATCTAGATGCACAATCCGTAACTCTTCACCTTTAATACTTAAATGTCCTTGTGAAGTTTTTACTGCAAACTCTTCTGCGTCAAAACGCTCAATAGATTTGACAGATGTTAAGTCCATACGCTTACGATTTCGTAAACTAATAACGTGGTCTCCTGATGGAATCGTGATAGATGGATGTTCGGCTTGATATTGCATAAAATTCCTCCTTTACTTGTCCAGTCCATTAACTATATGCAGACAAACAAAAAAGCATGACCATTTTTGGCCATGCTCATTAATTAATTAATCTTCATCATCGACAAATTCAGGATCAACCTTTTCAAATCTTTCTTCTTTTAAGATGGTATACATCATTGTTGACTCTTCCTTTTTAACAACTTCTTTCAACATCTCAATACGTGCTGTTACAACCTTTTGGCCAAAACGAATGGCTAATTCGTCGCCCACTTTAATGACTGAACTTGCTTTACTTACTTTGCCATTGACTGTAATACGTCCTTGATCTGCCACTTCTTTTGCAAGTGTACGTCGTTTAATTAAACGTGAAACTTTTAAAAATTTATCTAATCTCATATCATTCATCCCCTTTGGATTGTTTGGCTTGCTGCCAAAATGCTTCGAGTTCATCTAATGTATATTCACTGAACTCACCTTTACCTCGTGCTACGCTTTCCTCAACAAATTGAAAACGTGTTTTAAATTTGCGATTCGCATGTATCATTGCCTCTTCAGGCGAAAGACCATAAAAACGAGCTACATTCACAATTGTGAAGAGTACATCGCCAAGTTCATCGAGTTGTGATGCTTTAGTACCGGCGTTAATTTCATGGGTAAATTCTTTCCACTCTTCTTCAAATTTCAACCAAGCACCCTCAGCATTTGGCCAGTCAAAACCAACTTTGGCTGCGGCTTTTTGGAAGTTGTAAGATGTCAAAAGTGACGATTCTGAGCGTTCTTGTCCATCTAAAACAAGTTTATGTTGATTCCCYTTTTCTTCTGATTTCAATTGTTGCCAGTTGCGCAATACATCTTCTGAACTTTCAACTTTTACGTCCCCAAAGACATGTGGATGTCTGCGAATCATTTTAGAAGAAACGCTTTCGAGCACATCTTCTAAGCTAAAGTATCCATCATCTTCACCAATTTGAGCATGTAAGAACACTTGAAGCAAAATATCGCCTAATTCTTCTATCATGCCATCATCATCTTGGTCATTTACAGCTTGTAAAAATTCATGAACTTCCTCTATTAAATATTTCTTTAATGTCTCATGTGTTTGTTCGCGATCCCACGGACAGCCTTCAGGTGCGCGAAGCATAGCGATAATCTCTCTAAATGTTGACCATTCTTTTAATCGTTCTTCCCGCTTGTTTGTCGGCGGCACATAAATCGTCGTCAAATTGTTCAGTTCTGCAGCACGGTCGAGTTCGTAAAGCGGCACGACTCTCAATAGCTCATCTGCAGAACCAGCAGCCGTTACAATGGTTACGGGATAATCTTCTGGATACTTCTCCATTAACGTTAACTTCACGTCAGACGCACTGTACGCATCATATACTTGAGCGATTAAGACATGTTGAGACATTTGAACGTCGTCTCTTTTAAACATCGTTCCATCAAGCAACTGAAAACCTTCAATTGGGTCAATGCGTAATGCATTAAAAATAGGGTCTAAAAAGCTTTGCCCACCAACAATTTCAAGTTGAATGCGTCCCTCTGTTTCTGCTTCCACTAACCACTGAACGGTTTGTTCCGCAACTAAAGGATGACCTGGAACTGCGTAAAATAAAGAATCTGATTGTGATAATGTGATTAAGGTTTCAACAATTTCTTTATACACAGCTTCAAAAGCATCGTGTTTTTCGTAAATGGCATCAAAACTTTCAAACGAAATTCCTTCATTCACTAGTTCCTGTAACACCGGATGTTCAGCTGTTCGCACATAAAGTCTTTGTGCCTTTACTAATTTTTTATACACACCTAGCGGTAACTGCTCTAAATCTCCCGCTCCTAAACCAAGAACTGTAATCGTATGCATAAACGTCACCCCTTCCTCTTTTCACTATGTAGCCACAATTGAATCATGGCCATTCTTCGCCCAAGTGGCAATAAAAACCATTCTTTTTCCGCAACAATTCGACTCTTTGCTATATATAGTAAAAAGACAGTTGCCCCTAAACCTACACTGGTGAGGGCTGTAAACATGGCGCTTAAGCGACTTGAAAACCCATCAAATATCCAACTATCTGCAATAATTCCCCACATCATTACGATGACAATCATAAATAACGAAGCTACACCTAAATGGCCATAAAATTTGGCTGTGGCGAAACGAATCTTCCAAATTGAATAGACATACACGTATAGACTTAGCGTGATAAAGGCAAATCCCACATTACTAGCAATCGCCGCCCCCATTATTCCATATTTAGGGAGTAACCAAGCATTGCATAGCCACTTAAGAATAAGTCCAGTGATTAACAAGAACGCTGGAAGAACAACTTTTCCTAAACCTTGTAGAACAGACGTCATGGTTAAGATTAGCGACAGCCAAAATATTTGAATACAGAATATCATTAATGTTGCTGATAAGTCTCTCGTTTCAAACAACATTTCATTAACTGGTGGTAACACCAAAATGAGACCTAGCGTCGCTGCCGTTCCGAATAATAAGGCAATCCTAAACGTTAATTGTGCGTAAGGAATAGCATTTCTACCCGACTTTTTTTGGGTAGTATGGGCAATTAACGGAACTATGGAGAGTGACAAAGTAGAAGCAATTAGAATTCCCATTTGAACAAGAGGTAAGCCTCTGTCATAGGTCCCTTTCGTTTCCATCGCGGTTAAACGATTCATTCCCGTTTCAGTTAAACTACTAAAAATCGTAAATGAGTCGACTAATTGGAAAAATAACAAGATAAGAGAACTCATACTGACACTTAAACTAATAATAGTCAGATCTTTAATAATTGGACCAACCGGAACTTTGCTCTGCCTTTTCTTAAATAAACTATACGATAGTTTATTTCGTATAAATAAAAGAAGCAATATGATACCAGCGATTTCGCCCACGATGGCACCTAGTAAGGCGGTACTCCCTGCGGTATATAAAGATGCGCCCGTCTTCACGACAACATATGTACCTACTAAAATAACTGTCACGCGCACCATCTGTTCAATAACTTGTCCATATGCAACAGGTTCCATTCTTCCTTCAGCTTGAAACGAACCTTTTAGTAGCGCCAAAATAGGCATTAATAACACCACAAACGATCCAGTACGAAGAAGTTGGGCAAGTTCTTCATCACCCATCCATCGCGCTAATACATCTGCTCCTGTAAATAACAACGTAAAACTGACAATTGATATCACACTTAGATAAATAAATGCTATTCGTAAGATGGCCGATCGCTGATTCAAGTTTGACTGGTCATGTGCATCTGCTAAAAGTTTAGAAATAGCGACAGCAAACCCAGACGAGGTCCAAACAGTTAATACCCCGATAAACGGATAAACTTGCTGATATATGTAAAAACCTTGATCCCCGACAATATTTTGAAAAGGAATTCGGTACACTGCACTTAAAGCCTTGACGATTAGGGCAGCAATTGTCAACAAAACTGCACCTTTCATAAATTTTTGCATCGTCCATTCATTGTTCATAGTTGTTCCTCATTCCAATCAAGCAATAGCTAGCGCGGACGAATCCACTTTTAATGACTTCTATTATAACATGAAAAAAACGTCTTCTTATGTGATTAAGAAGACGTTTTTCTACATTTAGTGTTCCATTTGTTTGGCTAGAAAATGTGCTGCTGTTTCTACTGCTTTTGTTTCTGAATCTCCAATAAAATGAACTTTTGATATTAAGTAAACAGCACCAATTGGGTTGCCATCGACAATAATCGGCGCAACACAATACGATTTCACTTGTTCAACTTGACCTGGAATCCATTCTACCGCTTTTTCCATTTTTTCCGATACGATCGTTCGTGATTGCAAAATTTCTTCTGCTTGTGAGGATAATCGACGATTTAAATAATCTTTTTTCGATACACCTGCCACTGCAATCATTTCATCCCGGTCGCTAATAAAAGCGGGTGTGCCAAGTGTCGCATACAGCGTTTCTGCATACTCTTGCGCAAAACTACCGAGTTCACTAATTGGGGAATACTTTTTTAATATGACTTCGCCATCTCGGTCCGTAAAAATCTCAAGCGGGTCTCCTTCACGAATTCGGAGAGTTCTTCTAATTTCTTTTGGAATGACGACACGGCCGAGGTCATCAATTCGTCTGACGATACCTGTTGCTTTCATCCTTGTTGCCTCACTTTCAACAGAATTCAAATTTCTTTGATTTCTACCTTAGTATGCATCAAGATTGGACAAAATATGCAAGTCCGTCAGTGCTCACCAAAAAAGGAATCTAATTCTTTTGAGCTTGAGGTAAAATCATCATCATCGCTTCTAAAACATCAAACGGATGATGTGTACCCGTTTTCTTTTCATCAATAGATAATAACAATTGTTGGTTAGCGTTCATCTGGAATCCTACTGCTCGCCCGTAAACCATTGATGACTCCACTAACATGGCACCGTTCGTTGTCTGAGTGCCACTTTTCGAAAATTTCACAACCAGTTGTTTATTCTGTTCTTTAATTGATTCCACATTCGCTTGTTTTGCCCAAACTTTCATTCTTGAAATTTTCATTAAGCGTTCTACCTCAATTGGCATATTTCCAAAACGGTCGATCAATTCATCCACTAAGTCTTCGTAATCCTTCTCATTTTCCACTGCTTTAATTTGTTTATACATCTGAATTTTTTGGAATCCATCTGGAATATAAGCATCAGGTAAATAAGCATCATACGGTAATGAAAATTCGACATCAAGGATTTCATCTTTTTTGATGCCACTTTGTTTTTCTTCGATTGCTTCTTGTAACATCTGAGCATATAAGTCAAAGCCGACTGAATCGATAAAGCCATGTTGTTGTGATCCTAATAAATTCCCTGCTCCACGTATAGATAAATCGCGCATGGCAATTTTAAATCCTGAACCCAGTTCTGTGAATTCTTTAATGGCTTGTAATCGTTTTTCAGCCACGTCAGTTAACACTTTATCACGTTGATACATGAAGTACGCATAAGCCACACGATTTGAACGGCCTACACGTCCTCTTAATTGATACAATTGCGACAGTCCCATACGGTCTGCATCTTGCACAATAAGCGTATTCACATTAGGAATATCAATCCCTGTTTCAATGATGGTCGTCGTTACGAGCACATCAAAGTCACCTTCTAAAAATGACAGAATAACGGATTCTAGCTCTCTTTCCGCCATTTGCCCGTGCGCAAAACCTACACGCGCTTCAGGAACAAGCATCTGTATCTCATCCACTTTACGTGCCATATCTTCAACTCGATTATACAAATAAAATGATTGTCCACCTCGAGCCATTTCACGTTCAATAGCTTCTCGAACAAGTGATCCATTTTGTTCCATTACATATGTTTGTACAGGAAAACGATTGGCTGGTGGTGTTTCGATAACCGATAAGTCACGAACGCCAATCATCGACATATGAAGTGTTCTCGGAATAGGAGTAGCAGTTAATGTTAAAACATCGACATTCGTCTTTAAATGTTTGATTTTTTCTTTGTGTGTCACACCAAAACGCTGTTCTTCATCGACGATAAGCAATCCTAAATCATGATAGACAATGTCTTTTGACAATAAACGATGTGTCCCAACAACTACATCTACTGAGCCTTCTTTTAATCCTTTAGTCGTCTCAGTTTGCTCTTTTTTTGACCGAAAACGACTTAATAATCCCACTTCTACTGGGAAATCAGCAAATCGTTCTTTCATGGTTTCGTAATGTTGTTGCGCTAAAATGGTCGTCGGTACTAGAAAGGCTACTTGTTTACTCTCTTGTACTGCTTTAAATGCAGCTCGAATCGCCACTTCCGTCTTGCCGTATCCAACGTCCCCACAAATCAATCGATCCATTGGTCGTTCTTTTTCCATATCCCGCTTAACTTCTTCAATTGAACGTAATTGATCATCCGTTTCTTCATATGGAAATGCCGATTCAAATGCTTGTTGCATGTCTTGATCAGGCTCAAAAGCATGCCCTTTTTCAGACTCGCGTTTTGCATACAGTTTAATTAAATCATCTGCAATATCTTGCACCGCAGCCGTTACTTTAATTTTCGTTTTCTTCCACTCAGCGCCACCTAGTTTATGTAGCTTTGGTTCTTTCTCTTCTGAGGCGACATATTTTTGAATTTGGTCAATTTGATCAACTGGAACAAATAATTTATCTTCCGCACGATAACGAATGTGTAAGTAGTCTTTATGAATTCCATTGATTTCAAGTGTCTCTATCCCAATATACTTCCCAATACCATGATGGATATGAACAATATGATCGCCAGGTTTGATTTCAGAATAACTTTTGATACGCTCAGCATTCGTCATTTTTTGTGGACGTGCTTTCTTTTTCGGACGTTGCTTAAACAGCTCTTCGTCTGTTAGAACCGCTAAGCGCTGAAGGGGCAATTCAAACCCACTCGACATTTCACCTTCTACGATATAAATACCAGGTTGTTCAGGTGCACTTTGTTCCTTTAATACATGACCTATCATGCCGTAATCTTCAAGTACATCTTTCACTTTTTTCTGGCGCTCTTCACCATCAGCTAATACAAACACAAAAAATTTGCCCGCTTCAAAACGTTCCATTTCATTTTTCAAGAGGTTCATTTGCCCGTGAAAATGTTGCATTTGTTTACAAGAAAACGCAATTGATTTTTGTAATTTAATACCGGAAAATGTCCGTGCAAACAAAGAAAGATACACTTTCCGCTGATTTAACATGGCAAGAATCTCTTTAAAACTGAATGACAATTTCACATCATGGACGGTTTTTCCTTCTTCAAGCAAGGAAATATACCAATCTTTTTCTTCGCGTTCTAGTGAATCTGTCGTTTCTTGTATCCGTCCAAGCTCATCAAATAACACCAAACCATCTTGTGCAAAATAATCGCCCAAGAAAGTAGGGTGGTCTTCTAGTATGGAGACATACTTCGTCATTTGTTCGGGTACATCACCCTGTCTAAGCAATTCGATGTCATGATTGATATGTTGTAGAAGCAGTTCTTTCGTTTCAGACTTCTTCAGTTTTTTCAAACTAGAAGCCAATGAATCTTCTAATTTTTCAGCAAGAATAAGAAGTTGTTGACGTGTCCAAACAAATTCTGTTGCCGGAAGAATACAGACCTCTTTTAGTTTTTCAATTGAACGTTGATCTTCTGCTGAAAAGGTCCGAATTGAATCGACTTCCGTATCGAAAAATTCAAGTCGAACTGGATGTTGCAAATAGATGGGGTAAATATCTAAAATACCTCCACGTAATGCAAAATCACCGGGTGCGGTAACCATTGCTTGCCTTGAGTAACCCATCGCAACCAATTGATCTAGCCACTCATCCATCACTACTTGTTGTCCAATGGCGGTTTCAAGGCGGCTCGCTCGCCATTGCTTTAAG
This sequence comes from Paenisporosarcina sp. P5_A11, assembly GCF_056400705.1. NCBI lineage: Bacteria > Bacillati > Bacillota > Bacilli > Caryophanales > Caryophanaceae > Paenisporosarcina > Paenisporosarcina sp. P5_A11. Next base: position 19,944 of record NZ_JBFUKT010000006.1, on the reverse strand, counting down.
TTTGGCATATGACGTCTCAGTCCTGCAATTGGCGTAATAACGACACCACGCTTCTGTGAATGCATAAATTCAAGCGTCTCAATGCGCTCTGCTCTAAGTTCAGGACTTGATACTGACAAATCCGCAGCAATCAACTCATCTGCAGGATATAAACGCACTGCTTCTTCTCCTAGCAGCTTTACCATATCTTCAAATAACCGCTGAGCCTGTAATAAATTCGGCGAAACTATTAAAATCGGTCTCTCCGTCTCTTTTGCTATCGACTGAATGAAAAGTGGACGTGCTCCCCCAACGAGGCCTGTTACAAGTTGCTGGTCGATACCTTTTTTAATATCTGTAAGCAACGTGTTTATATGATGATCTTTCATTAATAATTGATGTAATGGTTCCATATGAACCTCCTTACTTAGAAAAGCGGAAAAGCCTACTCTAGCTCGACCTCCGCCGGTAGAAGAAACGAATCAAAAACCTGTTTTCGAATGAGACTAAGGTTAGGTCGAGACGTCCTGCTCCTGCGTTTATTCGTCGCAAAATGCATTCCTAAGAAATCTTGTCGCAACGCCTTCATGACCCACATCCTGTGGCCCCAAGCAGAGGTGCGAGCTGGGCTTCGGAGTTAGACATAAAATATAGAAATCTTATGTTTGCTCTCTTACGAATAACCGCAAAGAGCAGGTGCTATTAAAACAGAAAAAGGCTTTGTGCGCGAAACCCGCGCCAAAGCTAATTCCTATTGTATCCACTTTTGCATAGCATAGTAATTTGGGTTATCCCGTAAAGATTTTTCACAATGCTCACAAATACTGGTTACTGTTAATGTTCCCTCTTCATCCTGTGTGATAAACTCTTCTGCAAATTCTTCTCTCATTTGCTTTACTCGACCATGCTGCAGAGCGGATTGGCCTGATAGATGCCCCATTTCTGTCTTGCAATGCCGACACTTTACACGAATTGCCATAATACGGACCGGCCTCCTTTTTCAAAGTATAGACCGGCCGACCTAAAATTATTCCTTATGCCCCATTAAAACGGTTCATCACTTCTAGAAATGGTGAGGATAACCAATATTCACATGCATCAGCACTCTTCGTTATGGCCTCATCCACCAAAGGTTTTTCATCTGGTTTAAACCTAGATAATACATAATCAGGTACTTTCATGCCAGCTGGTGGTCGATCCACACCAACACGAATGCGATTAAATTCTTGTGTACCTAGGTGTTGAATCATGGACTTAATACCATTATGACCACCTGCGCTCCCTTTTTGACGAAGTCTTAACTTGCCAACTGCGAGATCCAAATCATCGTAAATGACCACAATATCCTCTTCCGCAACTTCGAAATAATCCATCATTGGTACGATACATTCACCAGACAAATTCATATAAGTGAGTGGTTTCACGAGCAAAACCTTGCCTTCTGGTCGATGAATAATTGTGTACATCCCTTTAAACTTCATTTGGTTTAATGGGGTGTTGAAACGTTTTGCAAGTTCATCGATCACATCAAATCCGATGTTATGCCTTGTATGTTCATACGGTTTTCCAGGATTGCCGAGTCCGATTATCATTTTCATAAACGATACTTCCTTTACTTACTGAATACTTTCCATTTTACCACAAAGAATGGAATCCATAAAAAAAGGGATTGTCAATTGACAATCCCTTTTTGAAAAACAGCTTATTCTTTAGGTTTAGTTGCTTCATCTGTGTTTTTTTGTTCAGCTTCTTCATCTTTAGCTACAGCCGGTTCATCTGCAGTTGTTTCTAATTCTTCATCTGAACGTGGTGCAGTAACTGATACTAAAGCGAAGTCATCTTCGTTCAAAATTTGGAATTCGGATTTTTCACGAATATCGCCAACTGTTAAGGTATCACCAATAACAAGTTCCGAAACATCTACTTCGATTGATTCTGGAATTGCAGAAGGTTTTACTTTAATTGTTACTTCACGGTTTGATTGATTCAAGACGCCGCCTTCGCGTACGCCTACAGCATCACCCGTCGGTACTACTGTTACACTTACTTCTAATTCATCAGACATGTTAATAGCCAAGAAATCAGCGTGAACAAAATTCCCTTTTAAGACGTCCATTTGATAATCACTTAATACAACATTCACATTTTTACCATCAACGTCTAATTTCATGACACCGTTACGTCCTACTTCACGTAATGTTTTCAATAAATCTTTTTCGCTTACCGCGATTGAAGATGTATCTGTTTTATAACCATAAACGACTGCAGGTACGAAACCTTCACCTCGTAATTTAGTTAAGTTTGATTGTTGTGCAATGTCACGTGTTTGTGTTTTTACTGTCGTAGCCATCTATATTCACTCTCCTGTATGATTCATTCTATTTCTATGTTTACCCAACAGAGCAAAAATGAAACATGGAGAACATCAATCAAATAAAGTACTAACAGATTTCTCTTCAAAGACACGTACGATTGCCTCAGCTAATAAATGAGCAACTGATAATGTTTTGATCTTCGGTGAGGTCTTTTCTTCAGGTAATTCAATTGAGTTTGTTATGACTAATTCTTTTATAACAGAGTTGTCTATACGCTCAATTGCAGGTCCTGATAATACTGGATGTGTACAACATGCGTATACTTCTTTCGCTCCGCTTTCTACAAGTGCGTTAGCTGCGATCGTAATTGTACCTGCAGTATCAATAATATCATCAATAAGAATGCAAATTTTACCATCCACATTACCTACAATGTTCATAACCTCAGCTACGTTAGGACGTGGACGACGTTTATCAATAATCGCAATAGGTGCTTTTAAACGATCCGCCATTTTACGAGCTCGTGTAACTCCACCATGATCCGGTGAAACAATAACAATTTCAGATGGATCAATATTTTTCTCTAAGAAATAATCAGACAAAATTGGTACTGCGATCAAGTGGTCGATTAAGATATCAAAGAACCCTTGAATTTGAGGAGCATGTAAATCTAATACGATGGCACGAGTTGCACCAGCAGTTTCTAGTAAGTTAGCCACTAGTTTTGCTGTAATTGGTTCACGTGCGCGTGCTTTACGGTCTTGACGAGCATAACCGTAGTAAGGAAGAACAACATTTACTGTACGTGCAGAAGCACGTTTCACAGCGTCTACCATAATTAAAAGTTCCATTAAGTTTTCGTTTACAGGAGAAGATGTTGACTGGATGATAAAGACATCACACCCACGAATACTTTCTTCAATGTTAATTTGAACTTCACCATCGCTAAAACGGTTCACTGAAATTTTGCCAAGTGGTAAACCCACTTCTTCCGCTAATTCTCTAGCAAGTGACTCGTTTGAGTTTAATGAGAAAATTTTTAATTTTGTATTTGCGTATTGGTAAGACATGATGTTCCTCCTGTTATTTTAATTTTAGTTTTTGTGCGTATCCTTCTTTGTTTTCTTGGCGTGCTCGACCAATTGACAAAGCTTGTGCAGGTACATCTTTTGTAATGGTTGATCCAGCTGCTACATACGCACCTTGACCAATTTTTACAGGAGCTACTAAGTTTGAATTACATCCTACAAAGGAGTCATCCTCAATCGTCGTTAGGAATTTATTTTTACCATCATAATTCACAGTAATTGTGCCACACCCAACATTTACACGTTCTCCAACTTCAGCATCTCCAATATAACTTAAATGTGATACTTTCGATTGGTTACCCAATTTTGTTTTTTTAATTTCCACAAAATTACCGATTTTAGCTTCGTTGCCGATTTCTGAATTTGGACGAATATGAGCAAATGGCCCAACTGCCGTATCTTCTCCAATAACACTTTCAGTAACGACAGATGAATGTACGGTTGTGCGATGTCCAATTTTACTATTTGTAATTTGACTATTTGGTCCGATTAAACAATCGTCGCCTACTTCACTAGCTCCTTCAATCATAACGCCGGGTTGCAACACGGTATCAGAACCGATAATTGCATCCGCACTAATGTAAGTATTTGCTGGATTGATAATCGTTACTCCGTTTCGCATATGTTTTTCGATAATGCGTTTACGCATCAACGTTTCAGCTTGCGAAAGTGCTACACGATCGTTCACACCAAGCGTTTCTTCAAAATCATCTGTTGCGAAAGCAGAAACGATGTTTCCTTGAGATTTCAAGATCTCAATAACATCTGGTAAATAGTATTCACCTTGTGAATTATTATTTTTCACCAGCTTTAATGCCGCAAATAAAGCTTCATTATCAAAGCAGTATGTGCCCGAGTTAATTTCTTTTACTAGTTGTTCTTCAGCCGATGCATCTTTTTGCTCCACAATACGTTCAACATGCCCATCAGAATTGCGAAGAATGCGACCGTAACCTGTAGGATTTTCTGGAATTCCAGTAAGAATCGTCGCCTTAGCCGAAGTTTCTTGATGGTGTGCTAGTAATGCTGTCATCGTTTCAGGACGAATTAGAGGTGTGTCACCGCAAATGACAAGTGTTGTCCCGACTAACTTCCCTAAAGCAGCATCTGCTTGTAAAACAGCATGTGCCGTTCCTAGTTGTTGTTCTTGAAGTGCATATTCACTGCGACTTCCGAGCTGGTCTTGTACTTTTTCAGCACCATGACCTACGATGGTCACAATGCGTTCTACTCCAATTCCCTCGATGTGATCAACCACGTGTTCAACCATAGGTTTACCACATACAGGGTGCAAAACTTTATATAATTTGGACTTCATACGTGTACCTTGACCTGCAGCTAGTACCACTGCATATGTATGTGTCATTTTGTAAGTCCTCCAGTATGTTCAATTTACTCTTTTGACTATAGCCGAAATACACTCGTAATTCAAGGAAATCCCGCTTGACAAAATAGTGACAAAACCATTATGATTAATCATTTTTCAATAAAAAGAACTTCTCACCCAAATGGTGGAAGTCCTTTCCTTGTTAATTCTTTTGTTTTTCACGTTTTACTTGGCGAGCAAAAAATTTTATCATTTCAGGAATACTTGCCAGTGTTGGTAAGTAAATATAGTTAAACCACCTTTTACAGTGGAACGAGTTGTAAAATTAGAACAAAACTCTTTCCTAATCGCCTTTTTCCAATAAAAAAGAAACCTATCATGGACATGACAAGTCTCTTCATTTGTTCTATTGCTCTATTAAGCACCAGCTTCTTCATATGCAATAACGTCTTCTTCGCGAGACTCATGGTATGCGTGTAATACCGCTTCTTGAATTTTCGTTCGAGTTCCAGTATTAATCGGATGAGCGATATCTCGAAATTCTCCATCTGGCGTTCGTTTACTTGGCATTGCCACAAATAGCCCTGCGTTGCCGTCAATGACACGAATATCATGTACGACGAACTCGCTGTCTAGTGTGATGGAAGCAATGGCACGCATGCGGCCATCAGTTTGTACTCGACGTAATCTAACATCAGTTACTTCCATTCCTTATCCCACCTTTCTTCATAGATGATTTACAGACTCTGACAACTATATTCTACATTTATCATAATTTTCCTTCTTTTTTAATAGAATATTTTAAAAATTAAAAATACATATAAAAAAACCATAGAGATATGCTCTATGGTTTCATCTGAATTTATGAAATTACTGCAATGACTTCTATTTCAACTTGCACATCTTTTGGTAGTCGTGCAACTTCTACAGTCGAACGCGCTGGTTTATGATCGCCAAAATGTTGACCATAAATTTCATTGAAAAGAGCAAAGTCGTTCATATCTTTAATAAATACTGTTGTCTTCACAACTTGTTGAAGCGAAGATCCTGCTTCTTCTAATACAGCTTTCAAGTTCGCAAATACTTGATGTGTTTGTTCTATAATTGAACCTTCCACCATATTCCCATCGGCTGTTAATGGAATTTGACCCGAACTATAAAACATGCCATTTACAATCATACCTTGAACATAAGGTCCTATCGCCGCTGGGGCGTTCGTTGTCGATACTGATTTCATTGACCTTTTCCACCTTTCAAAAAATAATTACCTTCTGTTAAAGCAATAGTGCGCTCTTTTTCATTTACTTCATGTAATTTAACAAGTGACAGATAATTTTCAATTAACTGTTCGTCCGCGTGTTCTGTTTCAACTAATACCGCAACGCCTGCTAATTGACAATTAAATTCCTCAAGTAAATTTTTCATGCCATTCATCGTACCTCCGACTTTCATAAAGTCATCCGTAATAAGTACGCGTTGGCCACTCTTCATACTGCGTTTTGACAACACCATCGTTTGAATTCGACGTGAAGAGCCTGACACGTAATTAATGCTGACAGTTGATCCTTCAGTTACTTTGCTATCACGTCTTACCACAACTACCGGTACATTGAGGTGACGCGCGATGGCATGTGCAATCGAAATACCTTTTGTCGCCACTGTCATGATGACATCAATCGGTTCTTTCGCAAACGCAGAAGCAAACACTTTTCCTACACGATTCATCATTTCAGGGTTACCCAGTAAATCTGTCATATATAAATATCCACCAGGTAGCAAACGGTCTGAGTGACCAAGCTCTTCCATCAAATCTTGAATCAATTCACGAACGGCTTCATCTCGCATTTTAGGCATATACTTAACACCGCCTGCAGCTCCAGGAACAGTCATTAATAAACCAATACCTTTTTCTTCAAATGTTTCTTTCACAATGGTTAGGTCTTCACTTATTGAGGATTTAGCAGACTGGTACATATCCGCAAACAAAGTTAAGGGTATTAACTGCTGGGGATGGTCTAATAAATAATGGGTCATATCAACGAGACGCTCACTGCGTTTCCATTTCATCGGTCACACTCCTAAACACGAATGATTTATACGTAAGTTTAAACAAATATACGGTTTTAGGCAAGTGAATCCCGTTCTCCCAACAATCTTACCGCATAAACTTCGTCACAAAAACCACGTAAGCCATTATAAATTCGGTTTACTCTCGATTCATGTTGTACAATCCCAAATACAGTTGGACCACTTCCGCTCATTAACACAGCATCTGCTCCAAATTTCATCATTTGTTCCTTAATCATCGAAACTTCAGGATGTAACTTTAAAGTTACTGATTCTAAAGCATTGCCCATCGCTTCACACATTAATTCATAATTTTTTTCATGAATAGCACGAATCATATCTTTGGTATTCGGATGAACGACTTCGTTTATTTTTAAACCACCATAAACATCCGCCGTTGACACACCAATTGAGGGTTTAGCTAAAATTATCCAACAGTTTGGTGGAGCAGGTAGTTCTTGAATAAGTTCTCCTCTTCCTGTTGCCAGAGCTGTTCCCCCGTAAACACAAAACGACACATCCGAACCAATTTTAGCGCCATGTTCAGCTAATTGGTCTGCCGTTAACTTTAAATCCCATAAATAATTTAATCCTTTTAAGGTCGCAGCAGCATCACTACTTCCACCAGCTAATCCAGCAGCGACAGGAATTTTTTTCTCTAATACAATCGTTACGCCTTCTTTTATGCCATATGTATCTCTTAATAACTTTGCCGCCTGATAGGCTAAGTTACGGTGGTCGTCTGGTACGTAGCGATCCGCTGAAATGATGCGTATGAGACCATCTGAACGTGGTTCTAATCCAATGCGATCTGCTAAATCCACCGTAGTCATGATCATTTCCACTTCATGATATCCATCCGGTCTTTTGTGTAGGACATCCAGTGTCAGATTGATTTTTGCGGGCGCTTTCACATAAAGCATAAAAATGCCTCCTTTATCTCTTTATTGCTGTTCCCTATTTTACCACAGCTTAGGATGATGAAAAGGGAGAAGAAATGAACGCAATAAAAGGCGGATTTCTCCGCCTTGTCAGCTCCATATGAATTTTCACTTGCGATTGCATGTCGCAGAGAAGATCGTTACTACTTCTTGTAGTGATTTTGCCCGTTCATTAACCCGGTTTGTGCCATTTCAACCGCTCGTTTTACCATATTACCTGCATCACGAGATGTTATGCCTCCCCAACCGTCACGCTCAACGACTTCGTAAAATCCAAGCTCTTTCGCAATTTCCTCTTTAAGATGATTTGACATTACACGATTACGTGCCATGTTTTTCCTCCTCATGAAGGCTGACAAAAGTAGTATGTACTAAAAACAAAAAAACACTCAAGGATAATAAAATCCTTGAGTGTTTTAATAAAATAGAATAAGTTCACTAATACGTAAGATTATTTGACGACTACAAGTTCTTGCATTCCGTCAACAATTGTAATTTCTACTGCTTCAGTTAAAATGTCTGTGTAGCTGTAAGACACACGCTCAAAAGCGTTCTCGTCCTGATCAAGATCCACTACGAACACTGCATGATACGTTTCACGTAAAACGCCAGCTCGTTCAATCGTTTTCTTGCGACCACCGTTTGCTTTCAATTGCAAACGTTTACCCAAATGACAATCTAAAGACTTTTTAATATCTGCTAAAGTTTTTGGCATTTCGCTTACACCTCACTTAAATATAAGCATACCATATACGAAAATATTTGTCAACCGAAATAAACATTTTAACAATGAAGCAAACCACTTGTCAATCAATTTTTTAAAACTAATTTGTCTTTTTTATAATTTAATGTAATAAATTCGTTACAAATCAGCTGTTTCTTTGAAATTCGGAAGCAATAAATTCGATAAATTCCCAAACTCTTGAATCGATAAAGTTTCGCCTCGACGAGTTGGATCGATATTTGCTTCAGCAAGGGCAGCTAAAATTAATTCTTTCTTCTCTTTTCCATGCGGCAGTTGTGATTGCAAATTATTTATGATTGTCTTTCTGCGTTGAGCAAAAGAAGAACGAGAAACGAAGAATAGAAAATCTTCATCCAAAACGGAAACAGGAGCCGTCTCATAACGAGTTAATTTGATTACTGCAGAATCAACGTTTGGTTGAGGAATAAACACTGACTTAGGGACCGTCATGGCAATTTCTGCCTTCATATAATATTGAATGGCAATGGACAATGAACCATAAGCTTTCGTACTTGGTTTTGCCGTGATACGATCTGCAACTTCTTTCTGCATCATGACAATCATTCCGCGGATTGGAAGTTTCTCCATTAATAATTTAATCAAAATAGGAGTAGTTACATAATAAGGTAAGTTAGCAACCACCATAACATCCTTGTAATCAGCCAATTTCTCTTTCATCATCTCTGATACATTGACCTTTAATATGTCTGAATGGATGATTTCTACGTTGTCATATGGAGAAAGTGTATCTTCTAAAACAGGTAGAAGACGTTGATCTATTTCAAAAGCAACCACATGACCTGCTTTTCGAGCTAAATGCTCCGTTAATGCACCAATACCTGGCCCAATCTCAATAGCTGCCGATTCGTTAGTCAAATCTGCATGGCTTACGATGTTATGAAGAACATTCGGATCAATTAAAAAATTTTGACCTAAACTCTTTTTAAATGAAAATCCGTATTTTTTTAAAATTTCTTGTGTGCGTTTGGGAGTTGCAATATCTTTACTCATGTAAGTCCTCCTGGTCCAGTTGTGCTAAGGCTTTTTCAAATTGCTCAATTCCAATTTGGAACATTGATAATCTTTTTTGAAGTTGCTTGCCATTAGTATAGCCAATTTGTAATAATTCACCGAGTCGATTACGACGGATTTTAGCGTCAGGATGACCAATCAATTGTGATTTCATCAATATGTGAAGTGGTATTTCTTCAGTCTGATTCAGTGTATTTCTAGGTGTATAGACATTTTGTAAGGCTTGTCTTATATCTTCATCCGCAGCATGCTCAATACCTAAACCTTTGCCGTTTTTAGCAATGGTTTTTTCTTTTGATAAAAATGCGTGCTTCACACCTTGTACTTGTTCCTCAATAATGGCACGAATCCGTCGTCCAGGGTAGTCAGGATCCGTAAATACGATAACGCCTCTTTTGTTCTGAGCATGTTGGATACGACGGATAGTTTCTGCTGATATCGCAGATCCATTTGTTTCTATAGTATCTGCTCGAACAGCACGTTTAATAGCTGTCGTATCATCTTTTCCTTCCACCACAATAACTTCTTCAATAAACACGATTCATGCCTCTTTTCCAATGGGTCTTTAACTATTCTACTTGCGCCATGTCTTTATGTATACACAGAAATGCGTAACAGGCCATGAAAGCCCGACACCGGCGCTGGAAGGATGAAAGGCGACATTCGCCTTTCTGACCCCATGCTGGCGCCCGCGGGCTGGGCTGTGAAGCTTGACACGAAAAGCGGAGAAGCCCAATCTAGCTCGACTCCTACGGTGGAAGCAAGGTCTCCTTTGCGACGAGTAACCGCAGGAGCAAGGTCTTCATGACCCACTTCGTGTGGGCCCAAGCGAAGAAGTTATAACATCCTGTGTCGCAGCTTAACTATTTTCTTATGTAGACAAAAAGCCTTCCCTAAACATAAGGGAAAGCTTAATTTATATTAGTTCAAGATTTTAATTTTAACCTGTTTGCGTCCGAACCCATAAGCTTTATCAGTCGATGCCATAAACAAGTCGATTTTCTTTCCTTTAATAGCTCCACCTGTATCACCTGCAATCGCGTATCCGTAGCCTTCTACCCAAACCTTAGAACCTAAGGGGATTACACTCGGATCTACCGCAATTACTTTTAATGATGGATTTGCTTTCAGATTAATACCCGTGGCAGTAATACCTGAACATCCATTACAGTTCGCCGTATATGCAGTAGCAGATACATAAAACTCTTTTCCACCTGATGGAGCATCTGTTGACGATTTAGACTTTGTTGTACCACGTGAAACACTAGCTGTAACCACTTTCGTTCCCACCGCAATGACTTTCTTAGTAGGAGAACTCACTACTTTTTCGTTCTTCAAAACACGGGAAATAGCTTTACCGTTCTCAGAAGTAATTTCAAAGATACTTTTAGTCAAACCTTTTTTGCCTTCTTGTACAACTTTTTCTTTACCTTTTAGTAAACCTTTATCTTTACGTGTTTCCACAGCGAAATTTGTTTTTGCTTCCACTACATCGGTGACTTTTTCTACGCGAACGACTTGTATAACATCATTTGGATTCACTACATCTTCCATTTTGTGTTCTACACGATCAAATTTATTCATTTTGATCTCTTGTTGTTTTAAAAAGTCAGCGACCGTAGTCGAAGTGGACCAAATTTTCTTTTCATTAATACCATCTATCAGCGTTACTTGGAACGCTTTTTCGATTGCAATGTTAGAATCAGATCCGACCTTTGCATTAAGCTCAGGTGATAACTTATCGTGCTCAGAAACTTTTATTTTTGCTTCTTTTAAAACTTCACTTACTTGATCAGATGTCGTGTCGATGGTTTGTTGCTTCCCATCAACTGTAATCGTAATTTTTTTCGCCTGTTCCCACTCGACTGAAATACCATTTTTTATCGACGTGTTCACTGAGGGTAATACTAAATCAGCATCGGAAACTTGAACGTTTTGTTCAATTAATAAATCTCCGACTGTATCTGCATGGGTATGAATTTCTTGTTTTTTACCATTAACCGTCAATGCGACAGTATTTTTCGTTCCAACGAAAAGAACGGCTGATATAACTGAAATGAACAAGATAACTGCAATGACAGCAATTCCTGTTTGTTTCGTCCTCAATGATTGGGTAAACAGGTTTTTCATGAAATTATTTGACATAAAAAACGCCTCCTTATCATTCGTGTGATTATATAGATTTCAAAAATGCTGTCAACCATTCGGAATTAGTCTAAATATTCTGGTCGACAGACGATTCCTTTCCAAGTATTGGATTGTTATCCATAATTCATACTGGGATTTTGTAAAATTTTAAAGCATTTTCAGTAGTTACTTTTGCTACTTGTTCAATAGAAATATTCTTCAATCGAGCAATTTCTTCCGCTACTAATACTACTAAAGCTGGCTCATTGCGTTTCCCTCTTAAGGGATGTGGTGCTAAATATGGTGCATCTGTTTCGATCATTAAGTATTCTAATGGAATTTCAGTGGCCACTTCTTTAGGCTTTTTGGCATTTTTAAATGTCACGGGACCTCCGAGTGAAATCATGAAGTTTAAGTCTATGCAAAGTTTTGCGGTTTCAACACTACCTCCATAACAATGCATGACACCACCGGTTTTTTCGGCATGCTCCTCTTGCAAGATTCGCACGACATCTTCTGTTGCATCTCGATTGTGAATGACAATGGGTAGATCAACTTTTTGTGCTAAACGAATTTGTTTTCTAAATAAATCTTGTTGCACATCACGAGGAGATTTATCCCAGTGATAATCCAGTCCAGTTTCACCAATTGCTACAACCTTCGGATGCGCAGCTAACTCTTCAATCCAAAGTAAATCTTCATCTGTGCAATCAATAGCATCAACAGGATGCCATCCTACAACCGCATAAATAAAATCATATTGTTCAGCTAATGAAATGGCCCTTTTTATCGTTTTACGATCAAATCCGACTACTACCATATGCTTTACTTTTGCTTCTAGAGCTCTATTTATTACTTCTTCTAAATCTTCATCATATTGATCTGCATTTAAGTGAACATGTGTATCTATATACATAATAATCCGCCTCACGTAATCTCTATTTTAGATTTTAATCAGTGTAATGACATCACAGCATTGTAACATTTTGATGACAAAGCCATGTTTTTTATACATTAGTCAGTTTATTCCCCTAGAATAATCAAGTTATTTCAAATAACTTTACTCCATTTCATACAAGCGATCTAAAGAAAAACGTTTAATTCTTTATTAAATAAGCCTGCTTAGCGTAGGCTAAACAGGCTTATTATAAAATACTTATTTTACTTTTGCTCCATTTTCAAGCTTTTCATCAACTGTTGCAAGAGTTAAGTACCCATCTTTTTCTCCAGCAAGAATCATCCCTTGAGATAATTCTCCTCGAAGTTTTACAGGTTTTAGGTTAGCCACTACAATGACTTTTTGACCTACCAGTTCGTCAGGTTTGTAACTTTTAGCAATACCAGAGACTACTTGACGTTGCTCATATCCTAGATCTACTTGAAGTTTCAACAATTTATCTGCTTTTGGCATAGCTTCGCAAGCTGTAACGGTTGCTACACGTAAATCTACATTTAAAAATTGATCAATCGTAATTTCTGGCACTTCAGTTGTTTTTTCTTTTACTATTTCGGGCTCTTCTTTTTTTACGGATCCACGCATTTGTTCTTGAATGTAACTGATTTCAGATTCCACTTCTAGTCTTGGGAAAATCGGAATTCCTTTTTCAATTACTTTCGTTCCAGTAGCAATACTTGAAGTATTTTCTAACGACTCCCACGTCAATGCATCTGCAGATAAACCAAGTTGTTCTGCAATTTGTTTCGGCGAATTTGTCATAAACGGTTGTAAGTAAACGGCAATTTGACGAAGACTTTCAGCCAAGTTCCACATAACTGAACCGAGCTTTGGCTTGTCAGATTGTTCTTTTGCTAGAACCCAAGGTTGTGTTTCGTCAATATATTTATTAGTGCGTGAAACGAGAGACCACAAATCACTTAACACGATACTAAACTGCATTTTTTCCATATTTGTTTCATACTTATCTTTAACTTCTTTTGCATGAGCGTGTAATACCGCATCAAATTCAGTTGGTTCATTATGTTCTGTTGGAATAACACCATCAAAATACTTATTCATCATTGAAACAGTACGATTTAATAAATTTCCTAAATCATTTGCTAAGTCAAAATTCGTGCGTTCCACAAATGCTTCTGGTGAAAAGACTCCATCTGCTCCAAATGGCAGCTCACGTAGTAAGAAATAACGTGTAGCATCTAGACCATAACGATCTACAAGAAGTTCAGGTGTGACAACATTACCTTTAGACTTCGACATTTTACCGTCTTTCATCATAATAAAGCCGTGTGCAAACACTTTCTTCGGTAATGGCAAGTTCAAGGCCATTAAGAAAATAGGCCAGTAAATCGTATGGAAGCGCACAATGTCTTTACCTACTACATGTACATCTGCTGGCCAATACTTATTAAATAACGATTCGTCATCAGATTTATATCCAAGTGCTGTAATGTAATTCGATAATGCATCTACCCACACGTAAATAACGTGTTTTGCGTCCCCTGGTACTCGAATTCCCCAATCAAATGAGGTACGAGAAACAGACAAATCTTCTAACCCAGGTTTGATGAAGTTATTAATCATTTCATTTTTTCTAGATTCAGGTTCTATGAATTCTAAGTGTTCATCATAATATTTCACCAATCGGTCCGCATACTTTTTCATATTGAAGAAATACGATTCTTCCTTAACTTTATTTACTGGACGTCCACAGTCTGGACAGTTCCCATCTTCTAATTGGTTCTCTGTGAAATATGATTCACAAGGTGTACAATACCACCCTTCGTATTCTCCTTTATAAATATCACCATTATCTAAAAACAGTTGGAAAATCTTTTCAACACCTTCTTTATGACGTTGTTCAGTAGTTTGAATAAAATCATCATATGAAATGTCCATTAATTCCCAAACTTTTTTGGAAGCTTCAGCAATTTCATCCACATAAGACTGCGGATCTTTTCCCGCTTCTTGAGCTTTTTCTTGAATCTTTTGACCATGCTCATCCATTCCCGTTAAGAAATGAACATCAAATCCACGTAAGCGCTTGTAACGGGCCATAGCATCTGAAGCTACAGTTGTATAAGCTGTTCCAATATGGAATTTTCCACTTGGGTAATAAATAGGAGTCGTAATATAAAATGTGTTATTTTCGTTGTTCACGTAGATTCGCCCTTTCGTTCCTGTAAAGTAGTAATTCTATTCTATCCGAGTCCTTCTTTTGTTTCAACGATAGAAGATTGACGAAAAATGTCGAATGAAGTTCTTGTTAATTTATACCCATTTATTTTCAATTTTTGCCATTCATTAGACATAATTTGAATTTATAATCAAAAACGTTCAAAAATATCTATTAAATATCATATTTTTAACAAATATTACTTTGAATTGGAAAGAATAATTATTGACGTATATGGCAGTACTTGGTATGATAAATAACAGACAAGCAATAAATGTCGAAATTTGACGAATTAGCTTTATAATTCGAGAGGAGTGTTTTTATGAAATCTACAGGTATTGTACGTAAAGTTGATGAATTAGGTCGCGTTGTTATTCCAATAGAGCTTCGTCGTACTTTAGGAATTGCAGAAAAAGATGCATTAGAAATCTATGTTGATGAAGATAAAATCATCTTGAAAAAATACTTACCAAACATGACTTGTGCTGTTACTGGTGAAGTATCAGATGACAACTTCCGTTTAGTAGGCGGAAAATTAATCCTAAGCCCAGAAGGCGCAGATTTGTTAGTAAAAGAAATTCAATCAAACCAAAATAAATAACTTCAAAATCCGGAGCGACTATTTGTCACTCCGGATTTTTTTATTCTTGAATATGATATTCTTGATAAACATCTCTCTTTGGTAAATCGCGTTCAACAGCTACCACTTTTATAGCCTCTTTTGACGTCAGTGATTGTTTTTCAATTACTTGATTAACATGATCAGTAATAGATAAATTCATCCACCATTTTTCACTATCTATTGGGTTTTCTTCAGTAGATCCTGCAAATACTAAGACAAATTCGCCTCGAATTTCTTCATTTTCCACCCAAATAACTGCTTCATCCAATGTACATCTGACAAATTCCTCAAACTTTTTCGTCACTTCTCGTGCTAACACTACTTGTCTAGAGGATCCCAGTATTTGTTGTGCATCACGTAATGTATCCTTTAGACGATGAGGTGCTTCGTAAAAAATCATGGTTTCTTTATGATATTGAATGGCTTCGAGCGCAGCTTTTCGGTCCTTCTTTTGTCTCGGCAAGAAGCCGTGAAAAGTAAATGACAACGTTGATAGACCTGATGAAATCAATGCACTCAATGCAGCATTTGCACCGGGAACTGGTACTACAGATAAATTTTCTGCTACAGCTTTAGCTACAATATCCGCTCCTGGATCTGAAATACAAGGCAAACCGGCATCACTAACAAGAGCAATGTTCTTTCCTGCCCGAAGTAGCTCAAGAAGTTTATCGCCGCCGTACTCTAGATTATGTTCATGGTAACTAATGAGCGGTGTATCAATTTCAAAGTAGTTACACAGCTTTTTCGTATTTCGCGTGTCTTCTGCGGCTATGTAATCGGCTTCTTTCATCATGCGAATTGCACGGATTGTCATATCCTCTAAATTACCAATTGGCGTGGCGACTAGATACAAAATCCCGGTTGTTGATTGTCCTGAAAAACTTTTTTGGGTCTTCATCATTGTTCACCTCTCAGTCCATTTGCTATATACTCTGTTTTTTTAATCTTTGTTAACTGTTTAAATGCATATTCTGCTTTCATCGCAAGTTGTTTCGTTTCATGAACTTCTTGATAAATACAAAAAACCGGGCGTTTAGCTCTTGTATACTTCGCCCCTTTGCCACTATTATGAACACTCACTCGCTTGTCCAAATCATTAGTGTAGCCAGCATAATAAGAACCATCTACACATTCCAAAACATAAAATGTATGATCATTAGTTCTTTCCATATAACATCTCTCGCACTTCTTCTGTGTATTCCCCGTGTTCATCATATACATATAATGGAGGAAGAATCTTTAAATCAGGTTTCCCATCTTTAATTCCTTCTATTAACAACGTATTCGCTTCTTTCCCTTCCTTTGGGTACACGAAGCGAATGCGTTTTGGCTCCAGTCGATTTGCTCTCATCGCCGTTACGATATCTAACAACCGTCCCGGACGATGCACAAATGCCGCTTTTCCACCTTGCTTCAGCAACTGACTCGCTGACTGTACTGCTTCATCTAAAGTTAAATGGAGTTCATGCCTAGCGATAGCTAAATGTTCTTTTAAGTTTTTATTACTTGCCTCATGCGCAGGAAAATAAGGAGGATTGCACGTCACCACATCATATTTTTCAAACCCGAGTTGTTTTGGAATTGTCCTAACGTCACCCTCGAGAATAGTAATTTGTTCGTGTAATTTATTGTAATCCACACTTCGTATAGCCATATCAGCTAACCGTTGTTGTAATTCGACACCAATTATTTTCGCCTGAGTTCTGGCACTTAAAAATAACGGGATGACCCCATTTCCTGTACATAAATCCACGATAGCCCCTTGTTTTATAGGAACGTATGTAAACTTAGCAAGCAATACTGCATCGAGAGAAAAAGAAAAAACCGAAGGACTTTGAATGATACGAAGCTCTTCTGCAAGCAAGTAATCCAATCGCTCATCGTCTTGTAAGTGTAAGTCCATTTGTTATACCCTCCGACATTAGAAAAACACAGCTTGCACCCATAATGGTGTAAGCTGATGACTTTCCCTATACTGATATCCAAATTTATCTTTCTATCATCACAATAAAAGACTGACATCCACTTACGTACAGTGGAATCAGTCTTTCATCACCCGTTTTGTTTATTTAAAAAGGCAAGGCAAAATAAGCAATCTTCAGCTTTGCGTGAGCTTCCAAAATGTACATGACAAACATGGAAACCTTCTTGATATAGTCGCGCTAAATTATCATAACCCTCACCAATATCAAGACGGCTTAATTTTTTCGCATTCAGTTCGGACTGTTTTAAAACTTCTTCTTCGGCTGCATGAATTTCATCTAACCGTTGACGAAGAAGAAAATTCTCTTGTTGCAAAGACTGATGTTCCTCCATCATAAAAGCTACGAATTCTTTAAGTGCATGGAACTGTCCTTGCAATGATTCTAGTTGCTGTTCAAATTCCATAACTGTATCCAAAAAATTACGATCTTTCACATAAATCACCTCATTGTTCAGTCCATTACACTTGGGTTTCTGCAAATTGTTGAATTTCTTCTAATGTATAATCAAGCACACGTTGTTGTTCAGCTAACTCCACTTGCATGACGCGTTCTAACAAATTTATTCCTACTACTTTACCTTTACCTTCAGGTGTTAATATACGTGCACCCATATCAGGCATTAACTCTTTTGCTGTTTCATACTCATCATTTTCGTATTTAAGACAGCACATTAATCGTCCACATAAACCTGAGATTTTCGAAGGATTTAGAGACAAATTTTGGTCTTTCGCCATTTTAATTGAAACTGGTTCAAAATCGCCTAAAAATGTAGAACAACACAACATACGTCCACAAGGTCCAATTCCGCCAAGCATTTTCGCTTCATCTCTTACACCAATCTGACGAAGCTCAATTCGTGTTCTAAAGACAGAAGCTAAATCTTTTACTAAATCGCGGAAATCTACTCGCCCTTCAGCTGTAAAATAAAAGATGATTTTATTTCGGTCAAACGTATATTCCACATCCACCAGCTTCATTTCTAAGGTATGTTCAACAATTTTTTCTGTTCCAAGCTCAAATGCATGCTGCGATTCTAGTTGATTTTCTTTCACTTGATGACGATCACGTTCATCAGCGGGACGTACGACTTGCTTGAGTGGTAAAACTACATCGTGTTCCTCAACTTGTTTAATAGCTACTACAACCTTGCCATACTCTATTCCTCGTGCTGTCTCTACAATAACATACTGATCTTTTTCCAAAGGAAAATCAGTTGGATCAAAATAATATATTTTACCCGCTTTTTTAAAGCGGACACCTACCACATTATACAAACGAATATCCCCCCTGCAAATTCAGCATTAACTGCTCCATTAACAGCGTCCGATTCATATTACGATGCAATTGTTGCTTCGATTTTAATATTGCCTCGATTTTATTTGACAAGTGCTCAAAAGAAATATGAAGAGCGCGTTGTTGATAAAAGGGCAAGAAATCCGGATACGTATATGTTGCATTACTATTAGCCTTAACTGCCACTAAATCGCGGTATGCGAATAAAAGTAAATCCAATGCTTGTTCTGTTTCTTCTTTTTCTTTTAATAGCGGTAACCAATCCTCATGTACCGATAGCATTGCTTCATGGACATTAGTTTCGACTGCCTCTATTAATTTTAACACTGTTTTTCGAACCTGTGCAAATTGCTCATCTTTTGCCAAGCGTAATGACTCTTCCAAGTCATTAGTTATCATCGAAACGGTTGCAGCCATAGATGCTGTAAGACCTTCATCTAGCAGTATTTTTACTCGTTCATCATAAGGAATTGATGGAAAAGAAATAATTTGACTACGCGATCGAATAGTTGGTAAAATCGCGTGTGCTTTTTCCGTTAATAATATAGCAGTGACCAATCCTTCGGGTTCTTCTAAAAACTTCAATAAAGTATTTGCAGCAGAAGCATTTAATCTATCTGCCCGATGTAGTACATATATTTTACGACCCGCTTCTAGGGCCGTTTTATTCATCTCAAAAATCAGTTGTAACATTTGATCTTTTTTAATATCTTGACCGTCTGGTTCAATTTGAATAAAGTTCGGATGATTCCCAGACTCAAATCTCCTACATCCACGACATGTTTCACATGAAACATTTTGAATCGGTTTTTCACATAATAGTAATTTAACGAAAGATCTCATCACTGCAACTTTTCCAGTGCCTTTTGCTCCTTCAAATAGATATGCGTGAGCAACTCGGTTTTTTTGAAAAACCGTTTGTAGTTGCTTCATAACAACAGGTTGTAACTTTCTAACATCCTTTAGGTTTGCATTCATCTCGGTGCTCACCCCTTCTTTCAAAAAAAACCGTGCTCCGGATATCCGGAAGACACGGGATTTTCGTGTATGGCTAAAATTATTTCAAAATAAATCTGTTAGAAATGATGGAACTGTTCGATCGGAAGCACGAATACCGTTGCGCCACCAACTTCAACTTCAACTGGATAAGGAATATATGAATCGGCATTTCCTCCCATCGGAGATACAGGAGCTACCATTTGCTCACGAGAACGACAATTATCACGAATTAAATCAAGTGCATTAGACACTAAATCATCCTCTGTACCTATTAAGAACGTTGTGTTTCC
>NZ_JBFUKT010000005.1:0-59379 GCF_056400705.1 Paenisporosarcina sp. P5_A11 | reverse complement strand
TGCAAGAGTAGGACGTCGCTAGGCAACTAGGAAACCGGTACCGAWAGGTACTGGTTTTTTTGTGTTCATTTTTTTCTATGGAGTCGAAGGTGTGCGAGAAAGAGGAGGAACAAAGAGTTCGAGGAAACGAGGGGGCGAGACTCGGAGCGTATTCCATACCCGAGAAACGAGGTAACTGTCACAAGCTCTCAATTTTCACAACTAAACACCGGTTCGAAGTATATCTTGAATAATTTGAGGAATAAATCCCTAGTTCGAGCGAAAAATCTTCAAATGTTTCATTATTTAAAATTAGTGAAACTATAAATAAGGGGACAATTTCTTTTTATTATGAATCCCTTGTATTCTCTTTGCTACTCTAATAAGATAAGGGCTTAATGCTTTAAGAATGAAGGGAAGAATGCAATGAGTACAGATGCACTTTTAATGATGTTGATTATATTTAGTATAAATATTGTGTACGTTTCGTTTTTTACAGTGCGTATGATTATGACGCTAAAAGGGTATCGCTATCTTGCTGCGTTACTTAGTACAGTTGAAGTCGTTATTTATGTAGTAGGTCTTGGGCTGGTTTTAGATAACTTGAATGAGATTCAAAATCTAGTGGCTTACGCAGTTGGTTACGGAACAGGCGTCATTATTGGAACGAAGATTGAAGAAAAGATGGCCCTAGGATATATTACGGTAAATGTGATTACAACTGAAGAGAATAGAACTTTGCCACGATTATTGCGAGAAAAAGGATATGGTGTGACAGATTGGGAAGCGAATGGCCTAGAAGGTAATCGCAAAGCCATGCAAATATTAACGCCTCGTAAGTATGAGTTGAAATTATATGCAACGATAAAAGAGTTGGATCCTAAAGCTTTTATTATTGCGTATGAACCGAAGGCTATTCATGGTGGGTTCTGGGTTAAAACTGTAAGGAAAGGAAAGCTATTTAAATGAAGAAAAAGACAGTCTGGTTTGAAGTGGAAGAGAATGAGACGATCGATGATTGTTTGAATCGTATGCAGACGGAAGGCTATATGCCGACTGGGCGTAGGGAAGAACCTGTGTTTCAAGAAGTGAATGGTGAAATTGTTCCGATTCGCCAAATCATACAATTTAAAGGTACGTACATCTTGGAGTAACCATAAAATGGTCTAAAAGCCGAACATTATTGTTCCCTTAAATATTATTGTTCGTCATTTTTCGTTGACTCTCGACAATGTTCTTGTTAAAATATGAATATAGAAACATCGAATATCCCCATATATGCTAAAGAATTGGCTTTAGCGTCTCTACCAGGTCACCGTTAATGACCGGACTATGCGGGAAAGCAACTTTTGGATGAAACGAAGGATGTGAGACTGCAATGCTTTTATCAGCCAATCATACCCAAGTTTCTTTAGAGTCCTCAAGTAAACTGCTTTTCATGCATAGTGAGCAGTTTATTTGGGGATTTTTATGTTGTAAATGTCTAGCTACAAGCGCTAGCAAGCACTTAAGCTTGGGACCACAGGTTGTGGGTCATGAATGCGTCGCCAAAAGAATTCTTAGCACTGCATTTTGCGACGAGTAACCGCAGGAGTACGATGTCGCGTAATTAGCCTTCCTTCCTAAACTCATTCGGAAACCTGTTTCCGATTCGGATTTTCCAGCACCGTTGTCTTGCTAAATAAACGCTTTACGCTTTTCTATAAAAGGAGAGATTTTCAATGAATCCAAAAATTGGCGTTATCATGGGAAGCTCAAGTGATTGGGAAACAATGAAACATACATGCGACATATTAGATGAATTGCAAGTCCCTTATGAGAAAAAAGTGGTGTCTGCACATAGAACGCCAGACTTAATGTTTGAATATGCCAACACGGCACGTGCTAGAGGAATTCAAGTGATTGTGGCTGGTGCAGGTGGAGCCGCGCATTTACCTGGAATGGTTGCTTCAAAAACGACATTACCGGTAATAGGTGTTCCGATACAAACTAAAGCTTTAAATGGATTGGATTCATTATTGTCTATCGTTCAAATGCCCGGTGGTGTTCCAGTTGCCACAGTGGCGATTGGAAAAGCGGGTGCTACAAATGCAGGGTTACTTGCTGCTCAAATGTTAGCAATGTCAGATCAAACACTCGCGCACAACTTAGATTTACGACGAGAAGCGACAAAAGTTAAAGTTTTTGAAAGCAATGGTGATTTAATATGACAAAAACCATTTATCCAGGTCAGACAATCGGGATTATTGGTGGCGGTCAATTAGGTAGAATGATGGCTTTGGCTGCAAAAGAAGCCGGATTTAAAATAGCTGTATTAGACCCGAATATGGAATCTCCGTGCGGACAAGTTTCTGATATTCAAATTGTTGCACCTTATAATGATGAAACTGCTTTAGAAGAACTGGCTGAAGTAAGCGATGTGATTACGTACGAGTTTGAAAATATCGACTATGAAGGTCTGAAACGACTTGCTGAAATTGCCTATGTTCCTCAAGGTGCAGACCTTGTTCGAATTACGCAAAATAGAATTACTGAGAAAGCTGAAATTCGGAAAGCAGGCGTTCCGGTTGCGAACTATGTTGTCGCTACAAGCCATATTGAACTCAATGCAAAGATTGATGAAGTTGGATTTCCTTGTATCGTCAAGACAGCATTTGGTGGGTATGATGGCAAAGGTCAAGTAAAGTTACATTCGAAAGCAGATATGAAGCAAGCAGAACCATTGTTTGAACATGGTGCATGTATTGCAGAAGCATTCGTACCTTTCACTAAAGAAATTTCAGTTATCGTCCAGCGTAATGGAAACGGCGAAACATTTTGTCTCCCTGTTGGTGAGAATATTCATATGGACCATATATTGCATGAAACAATCGTACCTGCCCGAGTATCTGAAACAGTTATTACACAAGCTACTAAGGCAGCAGAACAAATCGCTGATCATTTACAACTAGTTGGAACATTGGCAGTTGAAATGTTTGTGTTAAAAGATGACACGCTGGTGATTAACGAGTTAGCACCGCGTCCTCACAATTCTGGTCACTATTCAATTGAAGGAAGTACGATTTCTCAGTTTCACCAACATGTCCGTGCGATTTGTGGATGGCCACTTCGCAAACCAGCGCTGCACCAACCTACTGTGATGGTAAATGTACTGGGGGAACATGTTGTTCCTTTATCAAACGTAATTTCAAAATATCCAGATTGGTCCATACACTTATATGGAAAAGAAGAAGCAAAGACGAAACGTAAAATGGGGCATGTTACCATTTTGACGAATGATGTAAATAAGACACTAGACGAAATTAAGCATTCTGGCATTTGGTCAGAATAGAAGGAGAACTACATGATAGAACGTTACACACGCCCGGAAATGGGAGCAATTTGGACTGAACAAAACAAATACCAAGCTTGGTTAGAAGTTGAAATTTTAGCTTGTGAAGCTTGGGCTGAACTTGGCGATATTCCTAAAGAAGACGTCGCAAAAATTCGTGCAAATGCTTCTTTTGATGTAAATCGAATTTTAGAAATTGAAGAAGAAACACGTCACGATGTAGTAGCTTTTACACGTGCTGTATCTGAAACACTTGGCGAAGAACGCAAATGGGTTCATTATGGTTTAACTTCTACTGACGTCGTTGATACGGCTCTTTCATATATCATCAAGCAAGCAAATGAAATTCTTCGCAAGGACCTGAACAATTTTGTTGAGATATTAGCAACCAAAGCAAAAGAACATAAATTTACAGTTATGATGGGTCGTACACATGGTGTGCACGCAGAGCCAACAACATTTGGCTTGAAACTAGCATTATGGCATGAAGAAATGAAACGTAACGTAGAACGATTTGAAGCGGCTGCAAAATCAATTGAAACAGGCAAAATGTCTGGAGCAGTTGGAACATATGCAAACATCGATCCTTTCGTAGAAAAATATGTGTGTGACAACTTAGGAATCGCAGCATCACCGATTTCGACTCAAACATTACAACGTGATCGCCATGCACAATATATGAGCACACTGGCGTTAATCGCAACGTCTGTTGAGAAATTTGCAACAGAAGTTCGTGGCTTGCAAAAGTCAGAAACTCGTGAAGTAGAAGAATCGTTTGGAAAAGGTCAAAAGGGATCTTCAGCAATGCCACATAAACGTAATCCTATCGGTTCTGAGAATATGGTAGGACTTGCACGATTGATTCGT
Organism: Paenisporosarcina sp. P5_A11; assembly: GCF_056400705.1. Classification (NCBI taxonomy): domain Bacteria; kingdom Bacillati; phylum Bacillota; class Bacilli; order Caryophanales; family Caryophanaceae; genus Paenisporosarcina; species Paenisporosarcina sp. P5_A11. The sequence continues at coordinate 55,202 of NZ_JBFUKT010000005.1, read as the reverse complement.
GGTTACATGTTAACAGCTTATGAAAACGTGCCATTATGGCATGAACGTGATATTTCACATTCATCAGCAGAACGTGTCATTTTACCAGACGCGACAATCGCTTTAAATTACATGTTGAACCGTTTCGGAAATATTATTAAAAACTTAACGGTGTTCCCTGAAAACATGAAACGCAACATGGATAGCACACTTGGCTTGATTTACTCACAACGAGTACTACTAGGCTTAATTGACAAAGGGTTAGCTCGTGAAGAGGCGTACGATACCGTACAACCATGTGCAATGGAAGCATGGGAAAACCAAATTGCCTTCCGAGGTGTTGTTGAAAAGAACGAGAAAATCACATCATACTTAACTAAAGAAGAATTAGATGATTGCTTTGACTATAACTATCACATCCAGCATGTAGACATGATTTTCGAACGTCTCGGACTAAATTAATCGGGGGAATACACGTGGAAAAAGGTCAACTTTTGTATGAAGGTAAGGCGAAACGACTATACGCAACAGACAAAGAAGATATTCTTTTTGTGGAATATAAGGACAGTGCAACTGMGTTTAACGGTGAAAAGAAAGCTGAAATTGCTGGAAAAGGTACGTTAAATAACCGAATCACCTCTTTACTTTTCGAAAAACTGAAAGAGTCAGGCATTGAGTCACATTTCGTTGAACAATTATCAGATCATGAGCAGTTAGTGAAAAAAGTCGACATCATTCCTATTGAAGTTGTCGTGCGTCAAGTGGCTGCAGGTAGTTTGGCAAAGCGTTTAGGACTTGTCGAAGGAGTAGAACTTGCGCGTCCGATTGTTGAGTTTTACTACAAAGACGACGACCTTGGCGATCCACTAATTAATGAAGAGCATATTGAGTTGTTGAATATTGCATCACAAGATGAAGTGAAAGCTCTTTATGAAAAAAGTCTTCATGTGAATAAAGTATTGACGAAATTCTTTAAAGAAATCGGCGTAATTTTAGTAGACTTCAAACTTGAATATGGCCGCGATGAAGCAGGAAATGTCTTACTTGCTGATGAAATTTCACCTGATACGTGCCGTTTATGGGACGAGAAAACAAAACAAAAGTTAGACAAAGACGTGTTCCGCAGAGATTTAGGACAATTAACAGATGCATACGAAATCATACTATCCCGTCTAGGAGGACTTACACAATGAAAAAAGTAAAAATCTATGTAACACTTCGCGAAAGCGTATTAGACCCACAAGGTACAGCAGTCATGGGGGCCCTTCACACGATGGGCTATGACGAAGTCGCTGATGTGCGCATTGGAAAATACTTAGAACTTCAAGTGGACGACTCTGAACGAGAGTTAGACGTGATTGTTAGAGAAATGTGTGAAAAATTATTAACGAACACAGTGATTGAAGATTATCGATACGATGTCGAGGAGGCTGTGAGCAAATGAAGTTTGCAGTCCTCGTATTCCCAGGATCGAACTGTGATTTAGATATGTATCACGCGATCAAAGACGAGCTGGGTGAAGAAGCAGAGTATGTATGGCATGATACGAAAGATTTGAGTGGTTATGATGGCATTCTTTTACCAGGTGGGTTCTCTTATGGAGATTACTTACGTTGTGGTGCAATTGCTCAATTCTCCAATGTAATGAATGAAGTAAAAAAAGCAGCTGATGCTGGTAAACCAGTTCTTGGCATTTGTAATGGATTCCAAATTTTAACCGAAGCTGGACTATTACCTGGTGCGTTAATTCGCAATAAAAATTTAAAATTCATGTGTCGCACGATTGAATTGACTGTTGAAAATAACAACACACTATTTACAAGTGACTATGCAAAGGGGCAAGTAATTAATATTCCGGTAGCACATGGCGAAGGAAACTATACATGTGATGCAGAAACACTTGCTTCATTAAAAGCGAACAATCAAATTGTGTTCACATACACAAACGATAATCCTAATGGCAGTGTAGAAGATATTGCAGGGATTATCAACGAACGAGGGAATGTCTTAGGGATGATGCCTCATCCAGAACGTGCTGTTCATGAATTAATTGGTGGCACGGACGGTTTAGCACTATTCAAATCTATCGTTAAACAGTGGAGGGAATCACATGTCAGTCATGCTTGAACCAAATCCTCAACAAATTAAAGAACAAAAACTATACGGTCAAATGGGTATGTCTGATTCAGAGTTTGAAATGGTTGAAAAGATTTTAGGACGTCAACCAAACTATACTGAAACTGGTTTGTTTTCGGTTATGTGGTCGGAACATTGTTCATATAAAAACTCAAAACCTATTTTACGTAAGTTCCCAACGACTGGTCCACGCGTATTACAAGGCCCTGGTGAAGGTGCAGGAATTGTAGATATTGGGGATGGACAAGCTGTTGTGTTTAAAATGGAATCGCACAATCATCCATCTGCTATCGAACCTTATCAAGGAGCGGCAACAGGTGTAGGTGGGATCATTCGTGATGTTTTCTCAATGGGAGCACGTCCGATTGCTATGTTAAATTCACTTCGTTTCGGTGAATTAACAAGCCCACGTGTTCGTTATTTATTTGAAGAAGTGGTTGCAGGGATAGCTGGATACGGTAACTGTATCGGTATTCCAACTGTAGGTGGAGAAGTACAGTTTGATGATTGTTATGCTGGAAACCCATTAGTGAACGCGATGTGTGTTGGTTTAATCGATCATAAAGACATCCAAAAAGGTATCGCTTCAGGTGTTGGCAATACGGTGATGTATGTTGGAGCTAAAACTGGCCGCGATGGCATTCATGGGGCAACATTTGCTTCTGAAGAATTAAGTGAAGCATCGGAAGAAAAACGTCCAGCCGTTCAAGTTGGAGATCCATTTATGGAGAAACTATTACTTGAAGCTTGTTTGGAACTTGTAAAATCAGACGCACTTGTTGGTATTCAAGATATGGGAGCAGCTGGATTAACGTCTTCTGCAGCTGAAATGGCATCTAAAGCTGGATTCGGTATTGAGATGAATTTGGATGCAGTTCCTCAACGCGAAACAGGAATGACTGCTTACGAAATGATGTTATCTGAATCGCAAGAACGTATGTTAATAGTAGTAACAAAAGGACGCGAAGCTGAAATCGAAGTGTTATTCGAGAAATATGATTTAGATGCAGTGGCTGTTGGTGTAGTAACTGACGACAAAATGCTTCGTTTACTTCATAAAGGTGAAGTCGTGGCAAATGTTCCTGCAGATGCTTTGGCAGAAGAAGCGCCGGTTTATTATAAAACTTCTAGTGTTCCTGCTTATTACACACAATATCAAGCGATGGAAAATGTTGAACCGCAAGTCGCTGACTATAAAGAAACATTAATGAACTTATTAAAACAACCGACCATTGCATCAAAAGAATGGGTTTACGATCAATACGATTATCAAGTGCGTACAAGCACTGTAGTAACGCCTGGATCAGATGCAGCAGTCGTTCGTGTTCGTGGAACGAATAAAGGGTTAGCGATGACAACAGATTGTAATTCTCGTTATATTTATTTGGATCCAGAAACTGGCGGTAAAATTGCGGTGGCAGAAGCTGCACGTAACGTTGTTTGTTCAGGAGCTAAACCATTAGCAATTACAGATTGTTTAAACTTCGGGAATCCGGAAAACCCAGAGATTTTCTGGCAGATAGAAAAGTCAGCTGATGGAATGGCTGCTGCTTGTCTTGCTCTTGAATCTCCAGTTATCGGTGGGAACGTATCACTTTACAATGAGCGCAGCGGAGTGGCTGTCTATCCAACACCGACCATTGGTTTAGTTGGTTTAGTTGAAGACTTATCACATGTTACAACGCAAGATGTGAAAGAAGCAGGCGACTTTGTTTATGTAATCGGAGAAACGATGACTGAATTTGGTGGCAGTGAGTTACAAAAAATGGTAGAAGGTCGTATCTTCGGTAAAGCACCTTCGATTAATTTAGATGTAGAAGTAGCTCGCCAAGACGCACTTTTACAAGCGATTCAAGCAGGAAAAGTTGCATCTGCTCATGATATTGCAGAAGGTGGATTTGCAGTTGCATTAGCCGAGAAAACGTTTGGCGTACAAAATCTTGGTGTAGACGTGACGATCTCTGGTTCAGCGATTACTGCTTTATTCAGTGAATCACAATCGCGTTTCATTGTTACTGTAAAAGAACAACATTCAGAAGCTTTCGAAGAAATCGTTAAAGATGCAGTGAAGATTGGTACAGTCACATCAGATACGTCCGTCATCATTCGAAATGAACATGGCGAAGAGTGGGTATCAGGTTCTGTTGAGGAATTCCGATCTGCTTGGAAAGGAGCAATTCCATGCTTGCTGAACTCAGAGGGTTAAACGAAGAGTGTGGCGTTTTTGGAATTTGGGGTGACCCGAATGCAGCACAAATCACTTATTATGGATTGCATGCTTTGCAACATCGCGGACAAGAAGGTGCAGGAATCGTCGTAACTGACGGTAAAACACTTCAAGCGGTAAAAGGTGAAGGTCTTGTGAGTGAAGTATTTAGTACGGGTAAGCTTGACCATCTAAAAGGTAGTGGCGCGATTGGCCATGTACGTTATGCAACAGCAGGCGGAAGCGGAATTGAAAATGTACAACCACTTTTGTTCCGTTCGTCTACGGGTAGTTTAGCGATTGCCCACAATGGGAATTTGGTGAATGCCAATCACTTGAAAAAACATTTAGAGCGTCAAGGAAGCATATTCCAGACCTCTTCCGATACAGAAGTTTTAGCCCATTTAATTAAAAAAAGTGGCTACGCAACGTTTGAACAACGCGCAAAAAATGCATTATCACTTCTAAAAGGTGCCTATGCATGCGTTATGATGACGGAAGACGAAATGACGGTTGCACTAGATCCGAACGGATTGCGACCACTTTCACTAGGGAAATTAGGAGATGCGTGGGTTGTTGCATCTGAAACATGTGCATTCGATCTTATTGGGGCAGAATACATCCGTTCAATTGAACCAGGAGAATTCCTCGTAATAAACGATGAAGGAATGAAAGTAGACCGTTTTGCTTTCCCTGCGAAACGTGCGATCTGTACGATGGAATATGTTTATTTCTCACGTCCCGATTCTGATATTGATGGAATTAATATTCATACTGCTCGAAAACGTTTAGGGAAAGAGCTGGCGAAAGAAGTAGAAATTGAAGCAGATGTTGTGACTGGTGTTCCAGACTCGAGTATTTCAGCTGCTATTGGTTTCTCAGAAGCGACAGGTATTCCTTATGAATTAGGATTAATTAAGAACCGTTACGTAGGACGAACGTTTATTCAGCCTTCTCAAGACTTACGCGAACGCGGAGTGAAGATGAAATTGTCTCCTGTACGCCAAGTAGTGAATGGCAAACGTGTCGTGATGGTTGATGATTCTATTGTTCGAGGGACGACGTCTAGACGTATTGTCACTTTGTTAAAAGAAGCGGGAGCGACTGAAGTACATGTAGTAATCAGTTCTCCGCCTATTAAAAATCCTTGTTTTTACGGCATCGATATCAGTTCAAGTGAAGAACTGATTGCCGCAAATAATAGCATTGAAGAAATGCGCGTATTAATTGGCGCAGATTCACTTACTTTCCTATCAGTTGAAGGCATGGTTCGCGCAATTGGCCGAACGGATGAAGGACCTGAAGCTGGGCACTGTTTGGCTTGCTTTACGAATAATTATCCAACAGAGATTTTCCCAGATACCATTTTACCGCATCAAAAAGAATTGTCACGATAGGGGGCGACATGGATGTCAAAAGCATACGAACAAGCTGGTGTAAATATTGAAGCGGGCTATGAGGCTGTAAAGAGAATGAAATCTCATGTTGATCGCACAGCACGCAAAGGCATAATGGGAGCATTCGGCGGTTTTGGTGGCATGTTTGACTTGTCGTCACTCGATTATAAAGAACCCGTATTGATTTCCGGTACAGATGGAGTCGGCACCAAATTAAAATTAGCATTTATGACCGATACGCACGATACAATCGGCATCGATTGCGTAGCTATGTGTGTCAATGACATCGTAGCTCAAGGCGCAGAACCACTATTTTTCCTTGATTATTTAGCAGTTGGACAAGCGCTACCTGAAAAGATTGAGCAAATTGTCAAAGGTGTTGCAGATGGTTGCGTTCAAGCTGGTGCAGCTCTTATCGGCGGGGAAACAGCTGAAATGCCTGGTCTTTATGAAGTGGATGAATATGATGTGGCTGGGTTTGCAGTCGGTGTTGCAGAGAAGTCGAATATCGTTACAGGTGAACATATTCAAACAGGCGATGTCCTTGTAGGACTTGCTTCAAGTGGTATTCATTCAAACGGTTTTTCTCTTGTACGAAAAATCGTATTTGCCGATCAAGGCTATGAAATCGATTCGTATGTTGCAGGCTATGAACATTTAGGCAGCATTGGGAAAGCATTACTAGAACCAACAAAAATTTACGCAAAGCCAGTATTAGCAATACATGAGGAGCTAGACGTTCATGGCATGGCTCACGTAACAGGTGGCGGTTTTTACGAAAACTTACCTCGTATGATGCCTGCTGATTTAGGTGTGGAAATTGATTTAGGTTCATGGCCAATATTACCGGTGTTTTCAATGTTGAAAGAAAAAGGATCATTAGCTGACCGTGATTTATATAGTGTCTTTAATATGGGAATTGGCTTTGTCATAGCGCTTCCAGAAGAACAAGCGGAGCAAGCGATTAAAATTGCCGTACAAAACGGTGAAAATGCGTACGTAATTGGTCGCGTTGTGCAGGGTGAAGGTGTTCAATTCACTGGCTCTCACGATGGGAGTTTAACAGATGAGCAATAAGCCAAAGGTGGCGATTTTTGCCTCTGGGAGTGGAAGTAATTTTCAAGTCATCGCGGATGCCGCAATAGCAGGCGATTTAGATGCCGATATCGTAGCAGTTGTGACAGATAAACCACAAGCATATGCGGTGGAAAGAGCAACTGCATTAGATGTGTCCGTAATAGCTTTTCGTCCAAAAGACTTTGATTCTAAAGTCGCTTACGAGACAGCAATTTTGCAGGAGCTGCAACAGCTGGAAGTGGAATGGTTAGTTTTAGCAGGCTACATGCGGTTAATTGGCGATACTCTACTGGCTGAATTTCCAAACAAAATTGTTAACATTCATCCTTCGCTTTTACCTTCATTCCCAGGTAAAGATGCCATTGGCCAAGCGTTAGCTCATGACGTTAAAGTGACAGGTGTTACCGTACATTTCGTAGACGCTGGTATGGACACTGGCAAAATTTTATCGCAACAAGCCGTTGAAGTCGTTGACGGTGACCGCGAAAAGACAGAACAACGCATTCACGCAGTCGAACATGAACTCTATACTAAAACGTTACAGCAATTATGGAGCCGTTAGAGGACCACAGGATGTGGGTCACGAAGGCGTCGAGAAACGATGTCGTGTTCTTAGCCTTCGTTCCTTACCAGCGGCTTTTGATTGCTATGTCTAGCTACAAGCGCCAGCTCGCAGTTGTGCTGATGCTTTACGCTTTTCAATAAGAGGAGGATTTTCCCGTGGAAAAACGTGCGCTTATTAGTGTGTCAGACAAATCAGGAATTCTAGAATTCGCAAAAGAGTTAGAAACATTAGGATACGAAATTTTATCAACAGGTGGAACAAAAGCATATTTGCAAAAAAATGGTGTGACGATTACTCCTGTCGATGAAGTAACTGGGTTTCCAGAAATATTAGGTGGACGTGTAAAAACATTGAATCCAATGATTCACGGAGGACTTCTAGCTATACCTGATGATGAAAATCATCAAGCGCAAATGTATGAACATGGCATCAAGCCAATCGACGTTGTTTGTGTCAACTTATATCCTTTCCGTGAGACTATTTCTAAACCAAATGTTACTGCTGAAGATGCGATTGAAAATATTGATATTGGTGGACCAGCGATGTTGCGTGCGTCTGCGAAAAACCATGCTTATGTAACAGTCATTACAGATGCTACAGATTACCCAGCTGTTTTAGAAGAACTTCAAGCTGAAGGTAAAACAACAATGGAAACTAGACGTCGTTTAGCGGCAAAAGTTTTCCGTCATACAGCTTCTTACGACGCGTATATTTCGGGTTATTTAACAGAACTAGCTGGTGAAGAATTCCCAGAACAAGTTACATTTACATACGAATTAAAACAAGAGCTTCGCTACGGAGAAAATCCACATCAAAAAGCAGCGTTCTATAAACGTGCACTTGGATCTGATTTCTCGATTGCATCTGCACAACAACTACATGGCAAAGAACTTTCATACAACAACATACAAGATGCCAATGCAGCGATTCAAATCGTTAAAGAATTTGAGCTTCCAGCTGCGGTAGCTGTTAAACACATGAACCCATGTGGCGTTGGAATAGGTGAAACAATTGCTGAAGCATTCGGTAAAGCTTACGAAGCAGATAGCATGTCTATTTTCGGGGGCATCGTTGCGTTAAATCGTGAAGTTGACGCTCAAACAGCTGAACAACTTTCAGGCATTTTCTTAGAAATTATTTTAGCTCCTGCATTTACCGAAGAAGCATTAGCTATTTTAACCAAGAAGAAGAACATTCGATTATTAACCATTCCATTTGAACAAAGCAAAAAAGATAAATGGAACACGGTGTCAATTGAAGGCGGCTTATTGCTTCAACAACCTGACGCATATGGTTTTGCGGAAGCAGATGTGCGTGTTGTGACTGATCGCGAACCAACGGAAGAAGAATGGGCTGCTCTTAAGCTTGGTTGGGGCGTTGTTAAACACGTGAAATCTAATGCAATTGTTGTCACAGATGCACAGATGACACTTGGTGTTGGTGCTGGTCAAATGAACCGAGTAGGAGCTGCGAAGATCGCGTTAGAACAAGCAGCAGACAAAGCACAAGGTGCATCACTTGCTTCAGACGCCTTTTTCCCAATGAATGATACAGTTGAAACGGCTGCAAAAGCTGGAATTACTGCGATTATTCAACCTGGTGGCTCGGTAAAAGATGAAGATTCAATTCAAAAAGCTAATGAATATGGAATTGCGATGGTGTTTACAGGCGTACGTCATTTTAAACACTAAAACGTTACACATATATTAAGGAGGTTTTCTAGATGAAAGTACTTGTGATTGGTAGTGGCGGGCGTGAACATGCCATTGTACGTCAATTTAAAAACTCTCCATCTGTAACTGAAGTGTTTGTGGCGCCAGGCAATGATGGAATGAAAAGCGATGCAACATGTGTAGCTATTGACGCGTTGGAATTTCAAATGCTGGTTGCGTTCGTTCAAGAAAATGCCATTGATTTAACGTTTGTTGGACCTGAACAACCTCTTGCTGCGGGAATTGTTGATTATTTTGAAGCGGAAGGGTTACGAATTTTCGGACCTACGAAAGCGGCTGCTCAAATTGAAGGCAGTAAATCATTCGCAAAAGAATTGATGAAAAAATATAATATCCCAACAGCTGCATATGAAACATTTACAGATGTAAATGAAGCGAAAGCATATATCCGAAAAATGGGCGCACCAATTGTGGTCAAAGCTGACGGACTCGCTGCTGGTAAAGGCGTCGTAGTTGCAATGTCTTTGGAAGAAGCAATTAATTCTGTCGAAGACATGATTGGCAATCAAAAGTTTGGTGATTCGTCTTCACGTGTTGTCATTGAAGCTTTCCTAGATGGCGAAGAATTTTCCTATATGTCATTTGTACATAACGGACAAATTTACCMAATGGTCATTGCCCAAGATCACAAACGTGCATATGACGGAGACCGAGGTCCGAATACGGGTGGAATGGGAGCTTATTCGCCAGTTCCTCATATTTCGGAAGAAGTCGTTCAACAAGCATACGACTCAATCGTCTTACCAACCGTAAAAGCGATGACAACTGAAGGAACACCGTTTACAGGAATCTTATATGCAGGATTAATTTTGACAGATGAAGGGCCGAAAGTAATCGAATTTAATGCACGATTCGGCGATCCTGAAACACAAGTTGTGTTGCCACGGATGGCTTCAGACTTTGGCGACTTGATGATGGCCATTCTTGATGAAAAGCCATTTGAATTGAAATGGTCGGATGATGAAATTCTAGGTGTTGTGATTGCTGCAGATGGTTATCCAGAAAAGGTTGAAAAGGGAGATAAATTGCCTGATTTAACGAAGCTTAATGGAGATTTACAAGTATTCCATGCGGGAACAAAAGAGGTAGATGGTCAATTTATTGGCAACGGTGGGCGTGTGATTTTGGTAACTGCAAAATCTTCAACCTTACAACAAGCCCAAAACGAAGTGTACAAAGCGTTATCTGATTTGAAGTGGGATGGATTCTTCTATCGTCACGATATCGGATGGCGTGCAATGAAATAACAAGTTTGAATTAATAGAAATAGGCATCCCATTACATTCGTGATGGGATGTCTATTTTTGTATAGTCGATTAGTAGAGTCTTTTTCTTGTGTAGAGGGATCAAGCAGATTGCGACCATAATGACAAATAAGAAACTTTTATTCTTCAAGATTTTTACTTTCACCAAAAGATTTTCATTAATTTTGGTATTATGAGATAATATGGAATAATTAGTTTAATAGATATTAAAGAAGAGGGTGTCATTATGAAAAATTCGTTGGGCACAGAAGAAGCAATAAAATTATGGGATCAAAACGCAGAAATCATAACAGCAAACTATAGTGAACAAGGGGATTTGCATAGAGAAGTATTACTCAACCCAACTTTATTTAAGTTAGTTGAAAACGTGAAACAAAAGAATATTTTAGATGCTGGATGTGGAGAAGGGTATTTAAGTAGAATCTTTGCCGAGTCCGGTGCGTCCGTAGTAGCTGTAGACTTTTCTAAAAACATGCTAGACATAGCCCGGAAAAAAACACCTAAAGAGCTTAATATTAAATACCATTATGGGAATTGCGAGAAATTAGAATTTCTAGATGATGAAAGCTTTGACATAATCGTATCCAATATGGTGATTCAAGATCTTGAAAATTATAAAGCAGCAATTAAAGAGATGTATCGATTGTTGAAAAGTGGAGGGAGTTTTGTCTTTTCAATATTACACCCTTGTTTCGTGACACCAGATAGTGGTTGGGAAAAAAGTGAAGATGGTGAGAAGTTATATTGGAAAGTTGACAAGTATTTTTATGAAGGTGTCTACGAACAAGCTTACCCTCAAGGACAAACAGATAAAGTGTTGTTTTTCCATAGAACATTGACGAGCTATTTTAACGCGATAACAGAAGCAGGTTTTATTTTAGAAGGTTTGGTTGAACCAAAACCATCCTCAGAAATGCTAGAAAAATACCCATCGTTCGAGGAAGATTTTCGATGTAGTGATTTTATCGTGTTTAAATTGAGGAAGTAACTTCGAGGTGTTTTGTCTTATTAAGCATAATGTCTATTGAATTTAATCGGGAGAATCTTTAAAAACATTAGGATTGTCTTTTTATTTATCGTTACGAAAGTAAATATTTTCATCTTGGATAATCAAGTTACAACTGTAGTAAATGTAAGTGGATTGATTATAGCTATAATAATAGCCCTATTATCAAAACGCCAAGATCAATAAGGTTTAATAAAGCCAAAAAGACTGTCTCCAAGTAATTTTGGAACAGTCTATTTGTCATTTATTGGGCGAAAGGGAATAAACAGTGTTTGAAAAGGAATAACAGTAATTGAATGGGAATAAAAAGCATCGAAATGGAATAAATCCATTCGAACAGGAATAAACACCTCTTAACCTAAATTCACGCCATTCCGTCACCAATAATCCGCTAACTAAAATCTTTAAGTTGTTACCGACATGCCTTGTCCAGCGAGATCTTTTATTAAGTTACCGGCATCCGGTCCAGCTGGTTGGCCCATAAAGCCTTGTTGTTGCATCATGGCTTTAAGTGGGCAAAACTTAACGGTTCCTTCGGCTGCTTTCATGGCGCCAAGTGCCACCATCAAGCGACCTTTGTTGCAATGGGGGTTGCGGGAAAGTTTAGCTGTTCCGTAAGCGAGCATACTAAGTCCAAGTGAAAGTCTTGCAAGTGCATTACGCGTACTTATGTTTTGTGTTTGTGTCATTTCTATGTTTCCTCCTGTCTGAATTTTCGAATAAGTGTTTATACCGTCTGTATTTTACTTAATGAATATGCTAAAATTAAGGAATCACAGCTTGTCGCCATAACGGGGCAGGCTGCTGTCTTTTATTAAATGATTTAAAAGGAAATCAGATAAAAAAAGAACATTGTTAGTGAAAGGGGAATGGATAACATGCAACACCCTTTATGGAAAATTGGTGAGATTCGCCATCAAATTAGTATGATTGATGGAAAAGTGAGTCCCGACAAAATTATCGTGAATGCTACATACTTGCATAGTGTTTTAAAAAAATGGGTAGAAGGAAATATTTGGATTTCAAAAGACCGCATTGTGTATGCAGGTTCGGAGATGCCAACGAATACGACTCAGGCAGAAATAATTGATGCAAGCGGACAGGTAATTGTGCCAGGCTATATTGAACCTCATGTTCATCCATTTCAACTTTATCATCCCCAATCATTTGCTGATTATGCAGCTCAATTAGGTACTACTACTTTTCTATCAGACAATCTCATTCTCTTTTTATTACTTGAAAATGAGAAAGCGTTTACAATTTTAGATCAACTAAATGAACTGCCATTTTCTTTTTATTGGTGGGCTCGATTTGATTCTCAAACAGAACTTGAAAACGAAGAACAATTGTTTACTACTAAATCGATTAGTGAATGGTTGGATCGCCCTGAAGTATTAATGGGTGGTGAATTAACTGGATGGCCAAGATTATTAGCTGGTGATGATCAACTGTTGTACTGGTTACAATCAGCTAAAATGAAAGGCAAAAAAGTGGAAGGTCATTTTCCTGGCGCATCAGAAAAAACATTGGCACGTATGCGATTACTTGGCAGTGATGGTGACCATGAAGCGATGACAGTTGAGGAAGTTGAGCGTCGTTTGTTACATGGGTATGCTGTGACACTAAGACACTCTTCTATCCGTCCGGACTTACCGCATTTACTAAGAGGCATTGTAGAAAAAGGTTTGGATGTTTTTGATCACTTAATGATGACAACAGATGGCTCAACACCTTCGTTTCATATCGACGGTGTAATGGATAAATGTATTCAAGTAGCCCTTGATGCAGGAGTTAAACCTATTGATGCGTATCAAATGGCTTCCTACAATGTAGCTCGCTATTACAATATGACGAGCTTACATGGCTTTATTGCTACAGGGCGAATTGCTTCTTTAAACTTTTTGGAAAATGAACGTAATCCAGTACCGTTAAGTGTGTTGTCAAAAGGAGTATGGATGAAAAAAGATGGCAAAAAAGTTCAGCAATTGCCTACTATCGATTGGTCTGTTTTAGACGAATTAGAGTTACCATTTGATTTACATGATGGTGATTTTGAGTTCTCCATGCCTTTTGGAATTGAAATGATTAATGATGTTATAACGAAGCCATATAGTGTATCGATTTATACGGGTGAAGCAAGTTTAAGTACAGAGCATGATGAGAGCTTTTTGATGCTTGTGGACCGCAATGGTAAGTGGCGTGTCAATACGATGATTAAAGGTTTTGCAACATCCGTGCAGGGTTTTGCATCATCTTACTCGAATACGGGAGATATTATCCTCATTGGAAAAAACCGTCATGATATGTTGGTAGCATTCAATGAAATGAAACGATTGAAAGGCGGCATTGTTCTCGTTGAGGATAATGAAGTCGTTGTGCACATTCCACTTCGTATTGGCGGAGGCTTGTCAAATGAAAAAGTAGAAGATTTGATTGAACAAGAACTCGCATTGAAAAAAGCTTTAAGCGATAGAGGCTTTAAACATGGGGATGCAATTTATACGTTGTTGTTTTTACAGTCAACGCATTTACCGTATGTACGTATTACCCAACGCGGAATTTTCGACGTGATGAAAAAATCAGTGTTGTTCCCATCATTTATGAGATCTTAAAGTCAATTACTGTTGATGTACGCAAAAGATTAAAATTCTCAATAACGAGGAGATTAGATGATTTGATGACCAACCATCCAAATGATGAAATATTAACTGGAGGAAACGTCTCGAAAGTTTATCGATCCGGGAACACAGTAAGACGCCAATTAAAAGAAGATAGTGAAAAAATTCATGCACTACTGAAACATTTAGAAGATAAAGCTTTTAAGTATTCACCAAAATTTTTAGGTATTGATGAACATGGAAGAGAAATATTATCTTTTATTGAGGGTGAATGTGGTAATTACCCTTTAAAAGATTACATGTGGTCAAATGAGGTTTTAAGAAATATTGCGAAAATGCAACGAAGTTATCATGATGCCGTGAGCGATTTTCCGTTTGATGAAAACTGGCAAAGGATAGACAACACTCCTCAAAATGCGGAGGTGTTATGTCACAATGACTTTGCAATCTATAATATTATCTTCAACAAAGAGAAACCTATAGGAATTATTGATTTTGATGTAGTGGGCCCGGGTCCGAGACTTTGGGATATAGCATATACTCTGTATACTTGTGTACCTTTAGGGAGGTTTTATCTTTCTGAAAAGGGTGAGAAAATTGATTATGATGCATTATCACAAGCGGATTTGAGGAAAGAGCGAGTGAGATTGTATTTTGAATCATACGGAGAGAAAGTAGCAGAAAATGTGATAGAAATGATACTCCAACGATTAGACGGATTATGTAAAACTATCAATAGAAAAGCAAGTGAAGGTGATCTAGCTTTTCAAAAGATGATAGATGAAGGTCATGTGAAGCATTATCAAGATGATATTACATTCATTCGTAATCATGCAGATCAATGGATATAAATAGTGAAAGTTGTAATCAAAGTAAGGTGTTTTGCATACTTAATAAGATGAGACACACCAAAACTATTTTTACAATTAGGGGGATTTTGAGAAATGAAGAAATGGCTGTTTATGATAGTCTTGCTTCTTATAGTCGCTGGATGTTCAAAAGATAAAGAAGAAAAAGTGGATGCAGAAGAACCAATAATAACAGATGGAAAATCAGAAGAGAATTCACCAGATGAAGAGGTGGTACTTCCTTATGCTGCTCCATTTTCGGGTGAACGTTCAGAAGAGGAATTTACCAATCGCCCCGTGCTTGTTACCGTTAACAACCATCCAAAAGCAAGACCTCAATCAGGCCTTGCAAGTGCGGATATAGTCTATGAAATGGTCGCTGAAGGAAATATCACGAGACTATTAGCTTTATATCAAAGTGAACTGCCGTCACAAATCGGTCCTGTTCGAAGTGCACGGGATTACTTTGTCAATATTGCAAAAGGACTTGACGCATTTTATGTAGCACACGGTTATAGTCCTGATGCCCAGTTGATGTTACGAAATGGTGAAGTTGATCATATAAATGGTATGCAATATGATGGTTCGCTTTTTATTCGTTCAAATGACCGCGTGGCACCTCACAACTCGTATATTACCGGTGAACATGTCCTTGAAGGAATGGAAAAAGAGGGAGCACGAACTACCATTGAAAAAATTCCAAGTTTAGACTTTTACAGCTCTGCAAAAGATGTACCACTTAGTGACCTGGCAAGTATTATCGAAGTCCGCTATGGCAGTAGTGAAGACTTTCACCATATGTATTCGTATGATACACTTACTCAACAATACAATCGTACTTCTGGTGGGGAAATAACACTAGATAGCGAGTCACAAGAAGAAATTAGTTTGGCTAATGTAATGTTTTTTGAAGTGGTTCATCAAACGATTGATAATAAAGGACGTCAACAACTCGATTTAACATCGGGTGGAAAAGGCTATTTATTCCAAGCTGGTGTCATGAAAGAAATTGAATGGCAACAACTAAATGGAGTACTTGTCCCCATGGAGAATGGTCAACCTGCAAAACTCGTTCCAGGGAAATCATGGATTCATTTAGTGAAAACCGATCCTGGCCTCGACCAGATGGTTACTTTCACCCCTTAATAACGAAGCAGGCTTGAAAAGGAGGTCAATTATTATGCAGGTAGATAAAATACGTGGTCATCAAACAGATCAATTGTTTAAAGCCATTTTAGAATTAAAAGATTTGGAAGAGGTTTATCGATTTATTGATGATCTATGTACAATTAGCGAAATTCAATCGTTATCTCAACGATTTGAAGTTGCGCATATGTTACGTTTGAAGAAAACGTATGAAACGATTAAAAATGAGACCGGTGCCAGCACAGCAACCATTTCACGTGTACGTCGATGTTTTGATTATGGGAACGATACATATGATGAAATGCTCGGCCGGTTGTATCCAGATGAAAAACCATTTCAATTTCCAAAGTACTGAACAGAGACCAACTCTGTTCAGTTTTTTTTTGTTATACTAGATAGATGTAAAAGTATTACGATAGGTGGGAGCCCATGGAGTATTTACAGTGGCGTCACGTTTTTAAATTAGATCCAGCAAAAGATCTTTCTGAAGAAGCGCTAAAGCGTGTGTGTGAATCTGGAACAGATGCCATTTTAATTGGTGGAACAGATGGAGTAACATTAGAATCAGTAGTCGATTTATTAATAAGAGTAAGACAATATACAGTTCCCGTAGCCCTAGAGATTTCAACAATAGAAAGCGTTACACCTGGTTTTGATTTTTACTTCATTCCTTCTGTGTTAAATAGTTCAAATACTACGTTTGTGAAAGATTTACAAATCGAAGCAATTAAAGAATTCGGCGATTTTATGGACTGGACTGAACTTGTACCCGAGGGTTATTGCATTTTGAATCCAGATTGTAAGGCGGCACATGTAACGGAAGCACAAACCGAACTATCTGTGGATGACGTGATTGCCCATGCCAGATTAGCTGAACACTTTTTTAACATGCCTATTTTTTATTTAGAATATAGCGGTATATATGGTGACCCTGCCATGGTAAGTGCAGCGAAGAAAGTCTTAACGAAGACACGGTTGTTTTACGGTGGGGGGATTACTTCTGCACGACAAGCGTCTGAAATGTCCAAAATAGCTGACACGATTGTAGTAGGTAATCATCTCTATGACAACTTAGCCGAAGCACTTGAAACAGTGAAAGCTGTGCATACCTTGTCACTTTGACAATTAGCTGAAGCAGTTTATAATTAAAGAACTAATGTTCGCAAGAAAAGCGCAAAGCGCCTTGTAGCACGACACCGGTGCTGGAAGAAGCGATGCGAAAGCCTACTTTCGCCTGAGGGTCTGAAGCTTAGGTGCGGGTTGGCACTTGGAGCTAGACATAGCTTCTCCAAGTTCAATGGTGTAGCTCTAATTAACTTATATTTACTTATATCGTGAAAAAGGACGGTGCACTATGGAAGTACTTGTAAAGAATTTGTTAAGTGGGATGAATCCCGAACAAGAAAGAGCTGTAAAAGCAACAGAAGGACCACTGCTTATCATGGCAGGAGCGGGTTCTGGTAAAACACGCGTATTGACACACAGAATTGCCTATTTAGTCGTTGAAAAAGAAGTGTATCCCTCTAAAATATTAGCCATTACTTTTACGAATAAAGCGGCAAAAGAAATGCGTAACCGTGTGGATGGATTACTTGGGAACGGTACAAGTCAAAGCATGTGGGTATCAACATTCCACTCGATGTGTGTACGTATTTTAAGACGTAATATTGATCGTATCGGCTATTCGAAAAGCTTTTCTATTTTAGATACATCAGAGCAGCTAACCGTGATTAAGCGCATTATAAAAGATCAAAATATTGACTCCAAACAATTTGATGCTCGCTCGATGCTAAACATCATCAGTTCAGCAAAAAATGAGTGCATTGATGCTCAAACATTTGCCAGTCAAGCGAATCAATTCAATCCTTTTGAGAAGACAGCAGCACAAGTATACACGGCTTATGACAAACGTCTTCGTAAAAATCAATCCCTCGACTTTGATGATTTAATCATGACAACTCTAATTCTCTTCAAACGTGTACCGGATGTCTTGGAGTTTTACCAAAATAAATTTCATTATATTCATGTCGATGAGTATCAAGATACAAATAAAGCACAATACGAACTTGTGCAAATGCTAGCAGCTAAATTTAATAATTTATGTGTAGTAGGCGACTCGGATCAATCGATTTATCGCTGGCGTGGAGCAGACATTCAAAACATCATGTCCTTTGAGAAGCATTATCCAAAGGCACAAGTTATCATGTTAGAACAGAATTATCGCTCTACTAAACACATCTTAAAGGCAGCGAACGACGTTATTAAAAACAATACTGGACGTTATCCAAAAGAATTGCGAACAGACAATGGACCTGGTGAATCAATCAATGTTTACAAAGCTTATGACGAACAACAAGAATCACAGTTTGTTGTCAAAACCATTCAAGAACTAATGCAAAAAGATAATCGCAGTCTCGATGACTTCGCAGTTTTATATCGCACGAATGCCCAGTCCCGTGTAATTGAGGAAGTTTTGCTTAAATCGAATATGTCGTACACCATTGTTGGAGGTACGAAGTTCTATGATCGCAAAGAGATTAAAGATTTACTATCGTATTTACGTTTAATTGCCAACAATGAAGATGACTTAGCTCTATCCCGTATTATTAACGAACCAAAACGAAACATTGGAGCAACTTCATTTGACCGAATGGCGCGTTTTGCAATCGAACAGGATCGTTCGATTTTTGATGCCCTACAAGAAGTAGACTTTATGGGATTGCCTGCTAGAGCTGCTAACGAAGCTGCCAAGTTCCATCAAATGATGGAAGGGTTCATTAAAATGCAGGAGTTTTTATCTGTCACTGAGCTCGTGGAACAAGTGCTAGATAAAACTGGATATCGTAATATGCTAAATAATGAAAAGACCATTGAATCGGAAAGTCGTTTAGAAAATATAGAGGAGTTTTTATCCGTTACGAAAGCCTTTGAAGAACGTAGTGACGATAAAACGCTCGTATCTTTCTTAACTGATTTAGCGCTAATTTCAGATTTGGACAAGTTAGATAATGAAGAAGACGTATCTAAAGGGAAAGTAGTTCTGATGACGATGCACGCAGCAAAAGGACTGGAGTTCCCGGTCGTGTTCATTATCGGCGCAGAGGAAAACGTCTTTCCACATTCACGTTCAATCGGCGATACGGATGAAATGGAAGAAGAACGTCGTCTTATGTACGTCGGAATTACAAGAGCTGAACAGCGCTTGTATATAACTTGTGCACAAACACGTACCTTGTTCGGTCGAAGTGGTTTTAACAATCCTTCCCGATTTATTGCGGAGATCTCAGAAGATATTTTAGAACATGTTACCTTAAAACAATCAGCAGGGACTGGCCGAAGTAGAACTACCAGCCGTGCAGTTCCAAGCACTACCCGAGCAGCTGTTGCACGTCCAGCATACAAATCTTCAGGCGGAGACAAGCTTGGATGGACAACTGGTGACAAAGCCATTCACAAGAAATGGGGCACTGGAACGGTTGTTAGTGTACGAGGTGAAGGTGAGAACACAGAACTCGATATTGCGTTCCCAAGTCCAACTGGTATTAAGAGGTTACTGGCTAAGTTTGCACCTGTTGAAAAAGCATAATATATGAAATTTAAAAAGTCCGCTCAAAATAGCACGTCGAATCTCTTCGTTGGCTTGCTTTTCCGTTCCTCACGTATTAAGTACAAGAGGAACTTCTGCAATACTTACATCCTGTATGCATTGCAGAAGCCAGCACATTCTGTGCAAGTGCGGTACTCAAAGGCTACGCGGCCTCGGGGCAATACGAAGTTGGTCACTCAGGTTTTGCCACAAAAGGAATTTTGCGACGAGTAACCGCAGGAGCAGACCTTTTTGCGACGAGTAACCGCAGGAGCAGACCTTTTTGCGACGAGTAACCGCAGGAGCAGACCTTTTTGCGACGAGTAACCGCAGGAGCAGGGATGTGGCGTTCTTAACCTGAGTTCCTAAACTGGCTCTTTTGATGCTCCTTTTTAAATTTTTATTTAAGTAACGAGCGGAGGAACGTTTCAATGGATAAAGTACAATTAGAAGAACGCGTAAAAGAACTGAACCAACTTTTACATGACACAGGCTATGCCTATTACGTGCTGGATCAACCGCTCGTGTCAGACGCGGTTTACGACCAATATTTGCAGGAACTTATCGCTATTGAAAGTGAATTTCCTGATTTAATCTATCCAGATTCTCCTACTCAACGAGTGGGAGGGACGATACTTCAAGGATTCAATAAAGTAGCACACACCCATCCGATGCTTAGTCTATCAAATGCATTTGGTCGAGAAGATTTAGATGATTTTGATCGACGCATTCGTGCTAGCATTGGGAATGACTTTTCTTATGTATGTGAATTAAAAATAGATGGCTTAGCCATTTCACTGACGTATGAAAATGGAGTCTTTGTGCGCGGTGCCACTCGTGGAGATGGACGCGTAGGGGAAGACATTACCGAAAACTTAAAAACCATTCGTTCGATTCCATTGCGACTTAAGAAGCCGGTCACTATAGAACTTCGCGGAGAAGCCTATATGCCGAAGAAATCATTTATCGCTTTAAATGAATCTAGAGTAGAGAACGAAGAAGAACAGTTCGCGAACCCTCGAAATGCAGCGGCTGGTTCTTTACGTCAACTTGATCCGAAAATTGCTGCAAGTCGCAATTTAGCAATCTTCGTTTACGGTATCGGGGGGGACGGAGAAGCCTATCAGTTAGATAGTCACGCAGAGGCGCTCGATTATTTAGACGAATTAGGCTTTCAAACCAATAAAGAACGAAAAACTTGTCATTCAATAGATGAAGTACAAGCATATATCGAAAAATGGACAGTTAAACGACCAGAACTACCATATGAAATCGATGGTATTGTCATTAAAGTAAATCGTTACGTTCACCAACAAGACCTAGGATTTACAGCGAAAAGCCCACGATGGGCAACAGCTTATAAATTCCCAGCTGAAGAAGTCGTGACTACATTACTCGATATTGAATTAACGGTAGGTCGTACAGGCGCATTAACGCCAACCGCGATATTGAAACCAGTAAAAGTAGCGGGAACGACAGTTGGTCGTGCTTCTTTGCATAATGAAGATTTAATTCGTGAAAAAGACATTCGCATCGGAGACACAGTCATCATTCGTAAAGCGGGCGACATTATTCCCGAAGTCGTAGCTGTGGTTCTTGAAGCACGTAAAAAAGACTTGCCGGAATATAAGATGCCAACACATTGTCCAGTATGTGAAAGTGAACTAGTACGAATTGAAGGCGAAGTAGCACTGCGATGTGTGAACCCTCAGTGTCCTGCCCAAATTACAGAAGGACTGATTCATTTTGTGTCGCGTAACGCGATGAATATAGACGGTCTTGGAGAAAAAGTAGTTGAGCAATTGTTCCGCGAAGGACTTATTCATGATGTTTCGGATTTATTTACCTTAACGAAAGATCAATTAGTTCAACTCGATCGTATGGGTGATAAATCGGCGACGAATTTAGTCGCTGCTATTGAAGTTGCGAAACAAAATTCAATGGAGCGTGTGTTATTTGGATTAGGCATTCGGCATGTAGGCGAAAAAGCTGCCAAAATACTGGCTGAAGAACTTGGTGATATGAAAACACTGGCTCAAGCTACTCCCGACCAACTCATAACCATTCACGAAATTGGTGATAAAATGGCAGATTCAGTTGTTCGTTACTTTGATAATGAAGAAGTGCAAGACTTGATCAAGCGACTGGAAGATCTCGGCGTTAATTTGGCTTACACAGGCAAGAAAGTAGATTTTTCGAATCTCAATCATGTGCTGACTGGTAAAACGGTTGTATTAACTGGGAAATTGGAACAATTGACACGACAAGAAGCAAAAGAGAAAATAGAACTTGTAGGCGGAACCGTCGCCGGAAGTGTCAGTAAAAAAACGGACATTGTCATCGCAGGTGAAGATGCCGGTTCAAAACTTGATAAAGCTCAGACTTTAGGAATTCCAGTATGGGATGAAAACCGTCTAATTGAAGAATTAAACTAGTGAAGGAGTCCTTCCTATAATGAAACGAACTAGCTGGATTCCAGCCATTATTTCTTTAGTGTTAATCGCTGGCTGTGCACCAGACTCAACTAAAGATACGGAAGTTATTAACGATATTGAGAAAGACGAAGAAGTAGCGAAAACCATTATACCAAGCTTGCAAATCTCGAAAGATTATTATCGAACTCTTTTGCCGTATGCACCAAGCAAAAGTAGAGGATTAGTCGTTTCAAATGTATATTCAAAATATGATATCAAAGAAGTAGAAAGTGGCTTACTGCGTTTGTCTCAACGAACGTTTTCTGCAGATGATTACCTTTTCCAAGAAGGGCAAATGTTAGATACTGACACATTGCGTGCTTGGCTAACACGAAAAGGAGAAGTAGGAAAAGATAAAGATAATAAAGGAAAGAAAGCGGAAGTAGATCTGGGCTTAAATCCCGTACTACCTGGCGGGGAAATCACAGCTGAGTTAGCTAAAACAAACCCGAAATATTTAGCTCATATTGTTGAACAAAATTACATGGTCAAAACGAAAGACAATACGATCAAACTGGGTGGCGTCTCTATTGGGCTAGCCATGAACTCTGTTTATTATTACAAGGTTGGAGATTACGGTCCGTATGAACAACCGATTCCACAAGCGACAATCGAAGAGCAAGGAAAAAAGATGGCCGCTGAAATTATCAAACGGATGCGTGCGATGGAAGGGCTCGAGAATGTTCCAATTACGGTTGGACTATTTAAACAAGAAGACCGTAACTCAATTGTGCCAGGTACTTATTTTGCATATAGTGTAGCTGATGAGGGCAAAGCATTAGGAGATTGGAATAAATTAAATGAAGAGTACGTCATTTTCCCTCAACCACCTTCTGAAGTTAAGTATCGTAAAGCCAGTGATTCATTTAAAAACTTTAAACAAGACGTGGAAGAGTATTTCTCGAATTACACAAGTATTATCGGAACAGGTTTCTATCAAGAAGATCAAATTAAAAAATTGACTATTGATATTCCTATCCAGTTTTATGGGTCCGCAGAACTTATTGGTTTTACGCAATATATGACGGGACTTGTTATGGAACATTTCCCTGCATCCCTGGAAGTCGAAGTAAGTGTCACTTCGATAAATGGACCAGAAGCAGTAGTTATTAAAAAAGCAGATGCTAAAGAACCTTATGTCCATATTTACGATTAAAAATGACTCAATCTTGTAATAGAAGTATGAGTGGCAGCTTAAAGCTCAAAACTAGATACAAAATTAAGACAAGAATAGGGATAGCTTCAGTGCTGTCCCTATTCTTTTAATGTGAAAAATGATATGATATTCCGTATGATTGTGAATTCGGAGGTGTAAAAATGGCGAATATATCAAAAGAAGAAGTAAAGCACGTTGCCCATTTAGCTCGACTTTCTATTACAGATGAAGAAGCTGAAAAGTTTGCAGGCCAACTTGCGGCAATTACAAATTTTGCTGAGCAGTTAAATGAACTAGACACAACTAATGTTGTACCTACTACTCATGTCTTACCACTCGTAAATGTTACGCGTGAAGACAAGGCTGTTCCAGGACTTGACCGAGATAAAATGATGAAAAACGTTCGGGAGCAAGAAGACGGACAAGTTAAAGTACCATCAATCTTAGACTGATTTTGACGTAAGGAGGGACAACCCATGACAGTATTTAACCATTCATCCAGTGAACTTCAAGCAATGATACATAACAAAGAAATTTCCATTGCTGATGTAACTGCTGAAGCATATAACCGTATCGAAGCATTAGACGGCGATGTAAAAGCCTTTTTAGCTTTGAATAAAGAACAAGCCTTTAAACAAGCCGAAGAAATGGATCAAGTGCCAGTTTCAGAACGTGGACCTTTATTCGGATTGCCAATTGGTGTAAAAGACAACATTGTTACCGAGGGTTTAGAAACAACAAGTGGTTCTAAAATCTTGCAAGGATTTAACCCGATTTATGATGCAACAGTTGTTCGCAAACTTCGCGAAGCTGGCATGATTACAATTGGTAAATTGAATATGGATGAATTCGCTATGGGTTCATCAACTGAAAACTCAGCTTACAAAATCACTCGTAACCCATGGGATTTAGACCGCGTTCCAGGTGGTTCTTCAGGTGGCTCTGCAGCTTCAGTTGCAGCAGGAGAAGTACCATTTTCATTAGGATCTGATACAGGTGGTTCGATTCGTCAACCTGCATCGTTCTGTGGTGTTGTTGGGATGAAACCTACTTACGGCCGTGTATCTCGTTTTGGATTGGTGGCTTTCGCGTCATCTCTTGATCAAATCGGACCGATTACACGCAATGTAAGAGACAATGCACTTTTACTTGAAGCCATTTCAGGTGTCGATGAGCACGATACAACATCTGCAAACGTAGATGTGCCAAGCTTTGTTGAGTCACTAACTGGTGACATTAAAGGTCTTCGTATCGGAGTTCCTAAAGAATATTTAGGAGACGGTGTTGGTGAAGCTGCTAAACAATCGGTATTAGACGCGTTAAAAGTATTAGAATCTCTAGGCGCAACGTGGGAAGAAGTATCTCTTCCACACTCTAAATACGGCTTAGCAACTTACTATTTACTATCTTCTTCTGAAGCATCTTCAAACTTAGCTCGTTTTGATGGAATTCGTTACGGTTTCCGTGCAGAAAACGTGGAATCATTGATGGAATTATACAAAGAAACACGTGCCCAAGGTTTTGGAGACGAAGTAAAACGACGTATCATGCTTGGAACATTCGCACTGAGTGCAGGTTCATACGATGCGTACTATAAAAAAGCTCAACAAGTTCGTACATTGATCAAGCAAGATTTTGATCAAGTATTTGAAAAATACGATGTCATTATTGGACCTACGACACCAACACCAGCATTTAAAGTGGGCGAGAAAAACGAAGATCCATTAACGATGTATGCAAATGATATTTTAACAATCCCTGTAAACTTAGCGGGTGTACCAGGAATTTCGATTCCATGTGGATTCTCTGAAGGTATGCCACTGGGCCTACAAATTATCGGAAAACACTTTGACGAAGCAACGATTTACCGTGTAGCTCATGCATTTGAGCAAGCAACAAGCTTCCATAAAGAAACTCCTCAACTATGGGAGGGAGCAAACTCATGAACTTTGAAACAGTGATTGGATTAGAAATTCACGTAGAGTTGAAAACAGATTCAAAAATGTTTTCACCAGCACCTAACCATTTTGGTGCAGAACCAAATACAAATACACATGTAATTGACCTTGGTTATCCGGGCGTATTACCGGTTGTTAATAAACGCGCAATTGATTTCGGGATGAAAGCGGCAATGGCCTTAAACTGTGAAATTTCAACACACACGAAATTTGACCGTAAAAACTACTTCTATCCAGACAATCCAAAAGCGTACCAAATTTCTCAATTTGACCAACCAATCGGTGAACACGGTTGGGTTGAAATTGAAGTAGATGGCTACAAGAAACGCATTGGAATTACGCGTTTACACCTAGAAGAAGATGCTGGTAAATTGTCACATACGGATAAAGGCTATTCACTTGTCGATTATAACCGTCAAGGAACGCCATTAATCGAAATCGTGTCAGAACCAGATATCCGTACACCAGCTGAAGCATATGCGTACTTGGAAAAAGTAAAATCAATCATCCAGTACACAGGTGTATCAGACTGTAAAATGGAAGAAGGTTCACTTCGTTGTGACGCCAATATTTCATTACGCCCATATGGTCAAGAGCAATTCGGTACAAAAGCTGAATTGAAAAACTTGAACTCATTTAACTATGTACGTCGTGGCCTAGAACATGAACAAGTTCGACAAGCTGAAGTATTACTTGGTGGCGGAGAAATCCTACAAGAAACTCGTCGATTTGATGAATCAACAGGTAAGACATTGTTAATGCGCGTAAAAGAAGGCGCAGACGATTACCGATACTTCCCAGAACCAGACTTAGTTGATTTAGTAATTGACCAAGCATGGATGGATCGTATTCGTGGAGAAATCCCTGAACTTCCAGACGCTCGTAAACAACGCTATGTTGAAGATTTAGGTTTGCCACCTTATGACGCAATGGTCTTAACATTAACGAAAGAAATGTCCGATTTCTTCGAAGCAACGATTGCACTAGGTGCTGATACAAAACTTGCATCAAACTGGATGATGGGTGAAGTTTCTGCCTACCTAAATGTTGATCAAAAAGAATTGCATGACACAAATCTTACTCCTGAAGGATTAGCTGGCATGATCAAGCTAATCAGTGATGGAACGATTTCATCGAAAATCGCGAAAAAAGTATTCAAAGAGCTTGCTGACAATGGTGGAACAGCTGAACAAGTCGTCAAAGATAAAGGCTTAGTTCAAATTTCCGACGAAGGCGCCCTTCGTGACATTGTGACACAAACACTTGATGCGAACCCGCAATCTATCGAAGATTTCAAAAACGGTAAAGACCGTGCGATCGGCTTCCTAGTCGGTCAAATCATGAAAGCAACAAAAGGCCAAGCGAACCCACCGCTTGTAAATAAAATTTTACAAGACGAAATTTCAAAACGATAATAATAGAAAGAAGCGACTCCATTAATTTGGGGTCGCTTTTTTGATTGAAGGAATTGGAGTGAGTTAGTGGTCGTGTGTCTCTATTAACCAAGATAAGTTAGCTAATAAGACAGAACTCTTTTGAGCGTTTAAGTGCTGGAATGAAGTCAGTTGGACACCAACTGACTCTTTGCTGTTTATGAAACTTACTTTACTGTATCTAAAACTTAAATAGGCTTATCCAAACGCTATTCAAATTTAGTAGTACTAATAAAGAAGCAATTTTTTACATAAAAGGCATTACTTTGAGTAATAACGAATAGATTTTATAAGGCTGCATTGTGTGAGGAAGAACGTTCGGTAAAAACAATAAGGAAAGGAGTGAAGTGATGAGTTCTAATCAAACAATCGTCAATGTTTTTACTGGGGAGCAGATTACTTTTCTGAAGAGTTCTCAAGAAACAAATGGGAAATATATTCTAATAAAAGTTTATCTACCGCCTCATTCAGAAGGTCCGCCTTTACATTATCATTTGGCATTTGAAGTACTATTTGAAGTAATTGAAGGAGAATTGACTGTTCAAGTCAACAATGAAGTAAATATATTAAGAGAGCATGATCAATTGCTTGTTGATAAGAAAGTGCACCATCGATTCTCTAATGTATCGAATCAACCAGTCACATTTTTTGTAACACTTACACCTGGTTCTCAATTTGAGGAATCAATGCGAATGGGTTATGGCTTGATTGCGGATGGGAAGGCTAATAAAAAAAGCATTCCGAAAAACATTTTTCATTTAGCTATGATGTTAAAAATGCAAAATACAAATTTAGCAGGTGTGCCATTATTTATTCAAAAAGTGGTATTTGGAAATGAAGCGTCTATTGGGCAAAGGTTAGGTATGGACAAATCGCTTAAAAAGTATCAATTAATCATACACAAAAGCCTCTCGAGAATATCGAGAGGCTTTACAATCATCCTGTAAATACTTGATCATATGGATAACGGTAGTTTGCTTTTTTCGGTTTCATTAGGAGGAAGAACAAAGTTAGCGATCCAATCCGTCCTACAAACATGACAATACATAATAAAACTTCACCTAAATCGCTTAGTTGACCAGTAATTCCCATCGACAATCCGACTGTGCCAAATGCGGAGACAACCTCGAACGCGAGAGGTAAGAAAGGGATTTTTTCTGTAATGGTCAACATGAAGATAAAGGCCGTCACGAGTAATAAACTAATAGTGGTAATCGCAAGTGAGCGAATTACCGTATCGAGACGAATCGAACGGCCGAACAAATCGGGTTCTCCTCGTTGTCTCAAAAAAGCTATTGTGGCAAGAATGACAACCATAAAGGTTGTTAATTTTATCCCTGAGGCCGTCGAAGCACTCCCTGCACCAATAAACATAAGCATCATAGTAAACAAGAGTGTAGGATCTTCCATCATTCCATAATTGACTGTGTTAAAACCAGCAGTTCGAGGGGTTACACCTTGGAAATAGGCAGTCATTATTTTTTCATATAAAGGCATATTACCAAGAGTATCCGGATTACCGTATTCCAATAAGAAAATCGTGAGAGCCGCAATGATGTTAATGATAATCGTACCAATAATCATCATTTTCGTGTGGAGAGACCATTTTCTAAATGAGTTTTTCTGATAAAGATCGATAACGACAGTGAAACCAAGCCCACCTAAAATAAATAATCCTGATAATATGATATTGACAATGGGATCACCAGAAAACCCAATTAAGTTATCTGGAAATAAAGCAAAGCCCGCATTATTAAAAGCTGAAATGACATGAAAGACACTTAAGTAGAGTGCTTCTGTAAATCCGAATTTCGGAAGCCAATGGAGCGTCATGATGACAATAGCAATAGATTGAACTGTTAATACAAAAGTTAAAATTAATTTTACTAATTTGACGATGCCACCAACGGAGTTTTGATTAAAAGACTCTTGCAGGTAAATCCGATTTTGAAGACCAACTCTCTTTCCTAGCAAAATCAGTAAAGCTATCGCAAATGTCATTAACCCAATCCCGCCACATTGGATAAGAATCATTAAAACGACTTCACCAAATACAGTCAACGTAGTTCCAGGATCAAAAACACTCAGACCAGTCACGGTTGTTGCTGAAGTCGAAACAAACAAGGCATCAGTCCAAGAAATGGGTGTTGTCGTAGCAAAAGGGAGCTTTAAACAAAGGGTCCCTATAAATATTAAAATCAAAAAACTTCTTGCTATTACGAGCGGGGGTGAGATTTTAAAACTTTTCTTTTTAATGTTCCGCATCCAAGCACTTCCTAATTTTAAAGAATCAAAATAATAGCTAACTCTATGCTTCTTTAATTAAACTGTCAACAAGATATTTGATTCATTTGAATGAAGCGAGTAAACTGATTGCAAAGGAGTTGGTTAGTCAATGAAAACTGAACAACAGTATTTTGAGGAAGCGATTTCTCTAAATGAATATATGGACAAAATGGGCTCTAATAAAGAAAATAGCCAAGTAATTTATGATCAGTTTCATGTTCCTCAAGACGATGAGTTTATTACGTTATTAAAAGAAAAATCACCACGCATTTTGGGTATTACTGAAGATTGGTGTGGCGATGCGATGTTGAATAACTCAATTATTCGTCGTGTTGCGGAAGCGGCTGATGTAGAAGTTCGAGTAGTTTACCGAGATCAGACGTTAGATTTAATGGATCGCTACTTAACAAATGGAGGGCGTTCAATTCCCGTATATTTATTATTAAATCAGCAAGGTGAAGTCATTTCAAAATGGGGTCCTCGTGCTCCGCAATTACAAGAATACGTCCTAAAACTCCGCCAAGATCTACCGAATTCAGAGGATCCAACATTTAAAGACAAGCAAAAACAATTTATTGAAAAGATTACTGCAGAGTATATTTCAACGCCAGAATACTGGTTATGGGTATATGAAGACATTCGCAAAGAATTTACAGCAGCACTCCAAAAACAATCATAATTGTTCTAACGCTTGCATTCGTATATAATAAAGGAATCAAGCCGAGGCAGTTGTCCGGCTTCTTTTCGTGGGTAATAGATTGCGACGAACTACAGATGCAACTTTTTAATCGCGTATAAGTCCTATTAATTGTTGAAAATGTAAAGCAGGAAGGAAATGTGTGTATGAAACGTGCACGTATTATTTATAATCCTACATCTGGCCGAGAATTATTCAAAAAACACTTGCCAGAAGTATTAGAGAAATTAGAGAAGGCTGGGTACGAAACGTCGTGTCACGCGACGACTTGTGAAGGCGATGCAGTAGAGGCGGCTAAACATGCAGTCGAACGAGGTTTTGATCTAGTAGTAGCAGCAGGTGGCGATGGTACGTTAAACGAAGTCGTTGCAGGAATAAGTGGTTTTGAAAAACGTCCGAAAGTCGGGCTGATTCCAATGGGAACTACGAATGACTTTGCTAGAGCACTGCGCATTCCTCGCGATATTACTAAAGCGGTGAACATAATTATAGCGGAAGAAACCATTCCGGTAGATGTTGGCGTTGTCAACGATCGCTATTTTATTAATATCGCGGGCGGTGGAAAGTTAACCGAATTGACGTATGACGTTCCAAGTAAKTTAAAAACAGTTCTTGGTCAACTTGCGTATTACTTAAAAGGCATCGAAATGTTACCATCAATTCGAGCTTCTCAAGTACGAATCGAGTACGATGATGAAGTATTTGACGATGAGGCCATGATGTTCCTAGTCGGATTAACCAATTCCGTAGGTGGATTTGAAAAACTTGCACCAAATTCAAGTATTAACGACGGGAAGTTCACCTTGTTAATCTTGAAAAAATGTAACATCGCAGAGTTTATCCGTTTAGCAACACTTGCAATAGGCGGTAATCATTTAGAGGATCCACTGGTGATTTATAAAAAAGCGAGTCACATAAAAGTGACAGCTGACGCCCATGTGCAACTAAATTTAGACGGTGAATACGGTGGTAATGCACCTGCAGTCTTTGAAAATTTACATCGTCATATTGAAGTGTTTGTTCCGATAAATGACATTCGTGAACAAGATCGTCCTTGAATTAACTAATGACCACTACCTTTTTGGGTAGTGGTTTTTGGTTTTTTAGGGGATTCGCGCATAGTCGACAGAGATCCGCTCGTAGCCAACAAAAATCCGGGCATAGTCGACAGAGATCCGCTCGTAGCCGACAAAAATCCGCGCATGGTCGACAAAGAACCGCTCATAGAAAAAACACCCAACCCTCCACAAGGAAATTTAGCTATAAATTAACAACTTGTAATCACGAATGAAATGTTCGAAACGGAGCATTCTACATTGCAAGGAGGTGACAGATATGGCTAACAATAATTCTGGAAGTCGTAACAAACTTGAAGTTCCTGGAGCAAAACAAGCTTTAGACCAAATGAAATATGAAATCGCGCAAGAGTTTGGTGTTTCCCTAGGAGCAGATGCTACTTCTCGTGCAAACGGTTCAGTTGGTGGAGAAATTACAAAACGCTTAGTTCAGATGGCTCAACAACAAATTGGCGGGAATACAACAAACAAATAACGAAAATGTAAAGCACTCTGTACAGTAGTGTGTAATTAAAGGTGTTAATCATTCATGAAAAATGAATGTTAATTTTTAATAATAAAGAGCGTTTCCTGGAAATCTGGGAAGCGCTCTTTTCTCGTCACAACAACTTATATAAATAATACTCACTCGTTGGGTTGCCATCGATGATTAATGAATTTACTTTCTCACCTTCCAAGGTGAATCCCATTTTTTTGTAGAGATTAAATGCTTTGTTATTATCTTTAATAACCGTAAGTTCAAGTCTGGACAGTTTGACTTCTTTCGCCCAATCAAATACGCGATTGAATAATTTCGTTGCGATTCCTTGTCCTTGGTACATATCAAGTACGCCTATCACTAAATAAGCACAGTGCTTGTTACGTTGGAATTGGTTGCCGATTGCTGCAATGAATCCCACCAAATTGCCTTCAACTTCTGCAACAAAGATGATGTTATTCTTTTTAGATAAAATTGTTTCTATCGATTTTGTCTGCTGTTCAAGAGTTGTTTTTCTCTCACCGGGTTCATGTAACATAAAGTTCGACTCATCTAGTTTTTTGCTAAGTGCTAAATATTGTTCTGCATCCCTTACTTCAATAGGTCTGATATTCAATTTACTTCCTCCTTGAATCTACATCATTTTCAATGCTTCACCTTGTTCACCTGAAAGTTCAGGTAACGTCTTTATTGGTTCGAAGCGAAATTTGAATGTCAAACCGTTATCTAGACCATTACTTACGACATTGTGTTCCCAGTTCACTTGTTCACCAGCGTAATTCAAGTGGAAGAAATTACGCTCATGGACCATATCTTTTCCTTGTGGATAGTAGTTATATTTATGAATTTTGCCCATAAAATACAGAGCATCTCGAACGAGACCAGTTTCTTCATTAATTTCTCGGTAAAGAGCATCAATTAATAGTTCATCTTCTTCGATGGTGCCAGCAGGAACTTGCAAGCCAGCTTCAGGAAAGTCTTTGTGTTCAAAAACAAGCAATTCTAAATTAGGTTCTTGTCCTTTTGTAATATAGGCAAGGACTTTCCGCTTTATTTTCAATTTATGCACCTCTATCATTTAAGTATGATTAATTAGAATACAAAATAATCCAAACTTTCGCAATATTAATTTGTGATGGTTTTCACATTTCCTTCACAAGTGCGTGACAAAATGGATACATCCAGTTATTTTAAAGAAGTTCAAATGGGGTATGATAGGAAGTAAGGGTGGTGACTACATGTATAAAAATCATGAGAGAAAATTGATGTGGGTTGTATTTATAGTTGCAGCCATTATGATGTTGTCAATACTAGGTCGGATTTTCGGTAGTTAATAGGAGGGTAATCAGATGGGAAATGAAGAAGCTGTATTCTTTAGTCGCATTTTAACAGAATTGACACTATCGTTTCATATTCTTTATGCCACGATTGGTGTAGGTGTTCCGCTCATGATCATGATTGCTCAGTGGGTCGGAATTAAGAAAAATGATGAACATTATATATTACTTGCAAGACGCTGGGCTCGTGGTTTTGTAATCACAGTTGCCGTCGGAGTCGTAACAGGGACAGCCATCGGACTCCAACTATCTTTATTGTGGCCGAACTTTATGGAACTAGCGGGTAATGTTATTGCTTTACCACTCTTTATGGAAACGTTTGCTTTTTTCTTTGAAGCTATTTTCTTAGGAATTTATTTATACACTTGGGATCGTTTTGAAAATCAGAAAAAGCATTTATTAATCCTTATACCCGTTGCGATCGGGGCATCTTTCTCAGCCGTATTCATTACAATCGTAAATTCGTTTATGAACGCGCCACAAGGATTTGATTTAGTAAATGGGGAATTAATCAACATTAACCCACTACTAGCAATGTTTAACCCAGCAATGCCTACTAAGGTTGCTCATGTTGTAGCAACCGCATACATGACGTCAGCATTCGTATTAGCATCAATTGCTGCTTACCGATTGTTAAAAGGTTCAAATCATATCTATCACAAAAAAGCATTATTCTTAACGTTAAAACTAGGGCTGATTTTCTCTATAGCAACTGCTATTATCGGGGACTTTTCCGGAAAATATTTAGCAGAATACCAACCTGAAAAATTAGCTGCCGCTGAATGGCATTTTGAAACAGAAGAAAATGCATCACTGGTTATGTATGGTGTTTTAGACGATGGTGAAGTGAAGTATGCAATTAAAATTCCATATGCACTCAGTGTGTTGGCACATGGTAATCCATTTGCCGAAGTTCAGGGTCTTGATCAATTCCCTGAAGATGAAGTACCACCACTTTATATTCACTACTTATTTGACTTAATGGTAACAATTGGGGTATCGCTGACAGGATTATCGGCGTTATATGCCTTGGCAACTTGGAGAAGATGGTCGTTCGTTCAGACCAAATGGTTCCGCTGGATACTTGTTGCAGGTGGTCCTCTTGCTTTGCTCGCAATCGAAGCAGGTTGGTGGTTCGCAGAAGTAGGTCGCCAACCTTGGGTGTTGAGAGGCATTATGCGTACTGAAGATGCTGCAACCACAAGTGGTCAAGTAGATCTTATGCTCGCATTATTCGCAGGTCTTTATTTAATCCTTGGAATCGGCAGTATTGTCGTACTTAGACGTATGTTTAAAAAGAATCCAGTTGAACAAGAAATTGAAGATCGACGTAAAGAACAGGACGGTGACATTACATGACACTGACACTCGAAATTATCGGAATTTCCGTCTTATGGATGTTTTTATTCGGTTATGTTATCGTGGCATYGATTGACTTTGGTGCAGGATTTTTCAATGCGTACAACACATTAACAAGACGTGAACATATTTTAACAAATATTATAGAACGCTATTTATCACCTGTGTGGGAAGTAACTAATGTGTTTCTAGTGTTCTTCTTCGTTGGTGTTATCGGATTCTTCCCGAAAACTGCCTTCTATTATGGAACGACACTATTGGTACCAGCAAGTATAGCGATTGTCTTACTAGCAATACGCGGTTCGTATTATGCGTTTGCTATGTATGGTTCATATGGACACAAAGGTTATACGTTCATGTACGGGATATCAGGTTTATTTATCCCAGCATCACTTTCCGTCGTACTGACGATTTCTGAAGGTGGATTTATTTCCATGGTAAATGGAAATCCTGTCTTAGATTACTTCGGATTATTTACGAGTCCATTAACTTGGAGTATTGTCGTATTGAGTATAACCGCATTGTTGTATATCTCGGCAGTATTTTTAACGTGGTATGCTAATAAAGCGGGAGATTCATCTGCGACGGATCTACTACGGAAATATGCACTCATCTGGTCTTTACCAACGATGATAACAGCAGGAGGCATCATTTTCGAATTGCGCAGTCATAACCCTGAACACTATGCGCGCATCCTGGATTTATGGTGGGTATTCGGACTGTCCTTCTTGCTGTTTGTCGGAACAGTATGGCTCATTTGGAAACGCAAAAACTATGGTCTAGCATTTGGCTTATTAGCTGGTCAATTTGCATTAGCATTCTTCGGTTACGGGGTTTCGCATTACCCGTACTTGTTGTATCCATATTTAACAATCTACGATAGCTTTACAAACGAAGCAATGGCGATTGCATTAATTGTTGCGTTTATTGCCGGTTTAGGATTATTGCTTCCTTCGTTGTATCTATTGTTGAGACTATTCTTATTCAATAAAGACTACGTTCGTGGAAACAAGGATTACCATGCCTAAAGGAGGCCAATCACATGACTGAGTTCTTAATGTTTTACGCACCATTTATCGTTTTAATTGTCTCGATTATCACAGCATTTTGGTTCGCTCCTAAAGACGGACCTTTACGGGAAAAAGAATAAATCAAAACGCTTGGATAAGATTTATTTAACCCGTACAGTTGAGTGGTAAAAAGTTTAAATAACTCGACAGATGCATTACAAATAACGTCATATTAACGTACAAATTAGCATTGCTTTTAGCAATGCTTCAGACTGTAGACAAACTCGATAAAATCGAGTTTGCCTACAGTTTTTTTTGTTTTTATAATAGAAGTATAAAAATCTTGAGGTGACTACGATGCTTTCAAAACATAATTCTATTCAAAGAGACCAAATTGAAATGATTGCTTTAGACCAACTTGTACCCGCGAACCATCTTGTTCGTAAAATTGAGTCGGCGCTTGATTTCTCTTTTATTTATGATTTGGTAAATGATATGTATTCAGAGCTAGGTCGCCCAAGTATTGACCCTGTTATCTTAGTTAAACTGACATTCATTCAATATACCTTCGGTATTCGCTCGATGCGTAAGACCATCGAAGAAGTCGAGACGAAYATGGCCTATCGTTGGTTCCTAGGTTACGGTTTTCATGATAAAGTGCCACACTTCTCAACGTTTGGTAAAAACTACGAGCGCCGCTTTAAAGACACAGACCTTTTCGAACAAATCTTCTATCGTATATTAAAACAAGCTACCGATAAGAAGTTAATTAGTGCAGAACATATATTCATTGATTCAACACATGTAAAGGCTAGTGCAAATAAGCGCAAATTCGAAAAGAAAGTCGTTCGCAAAGAAACACGAGCTTATCAAGAACGCCTTCAAGGAGAGATTAATCAAGACCGTGAAGATCATGGGAAAAAGCCAT
The DNA here is from genome assembly GCF_056400705.1 of Paenisporosarcina sp. P5_A11. Classification (NCBI taxonomy): domain Bacteria; kingdom Bacillati; phylum Bacillota; class Bacilli; order Caryophanales; family Caryophanaceae; genus Paenisporosarcina; species Paenisporosarcina sp. P5_A11. The sequence continues at coordinate 19,448 of NZ_JBFUKT010000005.1, read as the reverse complement.
TCCCACCAGATAAGTTCAATAAGGAAGAATCGAAAGAAATCAAAGAAAGCACAACCGATCCAGAGAGTGGATACTATGTTAAAGATGAACGGACAAAGCAGTTCGCTTATTCTTTCCATGCCGCTGCAGACCGAAACGGTTTTGTCTTAGGGACGATTGTAACACCAGGTAACACACATGATAGTAATATGTTAGAGCCGTTAGTTGAACAAGTGATTGAGAATGTTGGGAAACCTGAAGCTGTTGCGGCAGATGCAGCTTATAAAACACCTGCCATTACAAATTATTTATTAGAAAACGAGATTACACCTGCCTTACCGTACACACGCCCCGGACTAAGGAAGGATTCTTCCGTAAACACGATTATGTATATGATGAACACTTTGACTGTTACCTTTGCCCAGCGGGCGAGGTCTTGAAATATTCGACAACGAATAAAGAAGGATATCGTGAGTACAAGTCACCGAAGCCCATTTGTGCGGCGTGTCCATTCCTAGTGCAATGTACAGAAAGTCGAGATCACCAAAAAGTGGTGACACGTCATATATGGCAGGCATACGTCGAGGAAGCTGATCATCTTCGACATCATGAAGATGTAAAACCCATCTATGCGAAACGCAAAGAAACAATTGAGCGTGTATTCGCAGATGCAAAAGAAAAGCATGGCATGCGTTGGACAACGTTAAGGGGACTTAAAAAATTGTCGATGCAGGCGATGCTTACTTTCGCTGCCATGAATTTAAAGAAACTCGCCAATTGGACATGGCGAGCTCCTAAAATGGTCTAATAATGACCTCTGGAGAGGTCTACTCTTCACAAGAATGGCTAAAAATCAAACAAAATCAAAAAAGGTGTTCGGAATAAAACCATTCCAAACACCTTTTTGTCTACAATCTGTAGCATTGCTTTTAGCAATGCTTTTTTACGTTTAATAAAATATTATTTCTAATAATAAAAGGTAGTACATCAATAATATGGTAATGTAATGATAGGTGTAGTGTCTAAGTTCGTGCTATTGTTTTTCAACTAAAGAGGCAGGTTGTGTAAGAAACAGATTAATAGGTATTTGGTGTTTTCTTGAAGAATAAGTAATGAATAAGTAAAAGGAGAAATGTATAATGAGTTTTCACATCACAAGAGAATTAAATAATGACGACAAAAATCACATTAATAACCAGCTTTTTAAATATAACTTGGCTCATTTTCCAGAGGATTTAAGAGGAAGGTACGAACAAATCAGTTTATTTATTAGAGAAGAAAATGGTCTAGTTCGGGGTGGTTTATTAGGCGAAGTGTGTTGGAATTGGTTAGAGATTCACACTTTAATGGTAGATGAGGAAATTCGGAGATTTGGTTATGGTACCAAACTATTATTAGAAATAGAGAAGATTGCATTAGAAAAAAAATGCGATTTCATAAAGGTAGATACCTTAAGTTTTCAGGCACTAGACTTTTATGAAAAAAATGGCTATCAAGTGTTTGGAAGTATTGATAATGTTGGCAGACACTTTAAGCATTATTATTTAAAGAAGGATTTGAATATTTAGTAGATAGTTTATTAATATGCTTATTGAACTAACGGGACAGGTTAGTTCAATAAGGGGTTAGATTATTTGTGGTAAAATTTGGTAGTGGTGATTGTTAATGGAGGCATTTGGTCTATATATTATCTTTTATTTTGTTGGCTTATTTTTTCTCTTTATCGTTATAGAAACAGCCGTTAAAAGAGGTATTAACAATTCGATAATTGGTGATTTTCTTAAAAAAAAGTATGGAATTAAAGATGATAAAAAATCTTTTCTTGATGATGATTTAGATAATGATAGATAAAACGACTTCTTCGGGTGCTTTAGGTGTAGATCATCGGGCTGCTTATTCAGCTCTTTCTTATTGAACTAACGGGGCAGTTTAGTGGAAGAAGGATTTCTAAACTTCTTGCAAAAAATAACAGTTATTGGTAATGAGTGAAGTTGAATTCGAGGAGATTGTTATGGAGATATCATTGATCAGACACGGAAAATCACAACTAACTGAAAATGATAGAATAACTTGTTTGGAGTTTAAGAAGTGGGTTGGGAGGTACGATTGCAATGGAGCATCCAACCACATTCACTTGTCAAGTACTTCTGGAACGATTATTATATAATTAATAAAGGAGGTCATCTTATGCCACGAACTGGACGCCCCCGCGAATTCAATCGTGACGAGGCGGTTGTTGCCGCAATGCTTTTATTCTGGGAACACGGCTTTGAATCCACTTCACTTGCTCAGTTGCGTGCTGCGATGGGGGGTATTTCTCCCGCAAGTTTTTACGCTGCGTTCGAGTCCAAGGAAGCACTGTTCCGCGAAGCGATTCATCAGTATATCACTACTTATGGTCAGGTTTCGGAAAGTTTCTGCGATACGAGGATTACATCGAAAGCAGCCATCGAGCAGGGATTACGGCGATCGGCACGGATGCAGACAGAGAGGTCACACCCTCTAGGCTGTCTATTGGTTTTGTCCGCTGTAAACTGTTCTCCTGAGCAAAAACACATTCGAGATATTCTTGCCAAGGAACGAGAAAAGGTTCGCGATTGGATTAAGGATTGTATAGAACGAGCCGTAGCAAATGGAGAGTTGCCTGATTCTACGGATATCCTCATGCTAGTAACCTTATTTGATACATTTCTTCGAGGAATTTCGACACAAGCTCTGGACGGTGTTCCATACGAGATAATCGATGCTGCCATAACTAAATTGATGAGCATCTGGGATGCATTGTCTGCTAGCTAAGCCAGGCGTTTAGAGGCTTCATGAAGAAGATAAACAAATAAATTAAAGAGGCTTTCCTGAATTAAAGGAGGGTCTTTTTTATACATAATCGGAATAGCAAGGGCGTTTTCGCGAAAGAAGATTTATATAAATCTAAGATTTAGAACAGGTTTTAGTTACTCCATAAAAGGGGCGTGATTGTTGAATAAGTGTCTATTTTCTTCTTCAACTAACGGGTGCTTTAGTGGAAGAAAAAAAATAGGAAAGGTCGATTTCTTATAAGAGAAATCGATCTTTTTAAGTTAAATTCAACCTTTGTCTCCCTAATACACATGAACGACATCTACTCGTTCATGGCCAACTTCTTTTGTGACGATTGCTGCAGCTTTCAACTTGGAATAGTCTTTTTCTATTTATTGCCTTACTCGATCTTGGACGTAATTGTAGCGCCCAAACTTTCAAACGCAAAAAAGGCCTCGACCCGAATTATAATCACAGTAAAACAAGCACTGTGCCTCAATCGGTCCAAAGACCTCCATTTGTCATAACCGCCAGTTTCCCGCACGGGTTCGGCACTTGTTTATATTTCAATTTATCAAATCAACATAATTAATCCTTTTTTAAACTCATTCTTTCTAACTTTTCTTCATCAATGATAATGTATTTCCTACCTTTTTTTTCTAATAACCCGTCTTCGTGGAATTGGTTAAGTGTGTATAATAAATGTCGATAGCTTACCCCCATGTATTCTGCTGTTTCGGTATGTTTCTCTTGAAAGCAACCATCGTTTTCTATTTGAAGAATATATTTCGCTAATCGATTTTTGAATTCATAATCCTGCATATCTGTGTAATGATCCGTTCTTTTAAGTAATTTATTACCTAAATATTTTGATAAATTAAAGAGAAAAAGATTGTCATTTAACAGATGCTCTTTCGATGAAGCCAATGGAACCGCTAAGCAAGTGCAGTCGTTTATAGCCACAACATCTTTTAAATTCTTTTCCACCTCAATCAAMGATAATTCACCAATAAAATCATCTTTCTTTAGAAACTGAATCAGCGCACGTTTTCCATTTTCGTGTACTATATATATTTTTGCCCGCCCATCCAATAATAAAAATAAGTACTGAATATCTTCATCAAAGCGCACTATATATTCATTAGAAGAAAACTTACAAATAAAAGCCTGATGTAACACAGCTTTCGGAAAAGTTTCTTGAATATCATTATATATATCTACAAAATTTTCAGCGTAATCCTCCAAATTGATTTTTTCCACTTTATCACCTCAATATGAGATATCTCCTATTATCATATTCTTATTTTCGATATATTACTACCCAGAGGTGAATAGGAATGAACAAATACAAACATATTATTTTTGACTTAGATGACACAATCCTTGATTTTCAAGATTCAGAAGAAAAGGCTTTAATACAAATTATTACACGATACGAGTTGCCTTATAACAAACAAATCATTGCAAGTTATAAGCGCATTAATGAGAGATTATGGCATGAGTTAGAGAAAGGCTTGATTACTCGTGAACAAGTGCTGACAACGCGTTTTTCACTTTTTTTGAAGGAATTTCATATAGATGAAAACGGAGCAAAAGTTGAAGCTTTGTACCGTGAGCATTTAAACCAAGGACATAAGACCGTTATCCATGCACATGAATTATTAAATGCTTTAAGTAAGCAAGATTATAAATTATATATTGGAACAAACGGTGTAGGAAAGACTCAAAGAAAAAGATTAAGAGATGCCATGCTAGAAGGATATTTTGAACAACTTTTTATCTCCGAAGAAATGGGTTATGAAAAACCGAATCCCCATTTTTTTTACTATATTTTTGATGCCCTGAATATAAGCCGAAAAGAAGAATTATTAATGATAGGTGATCGTTTAACATCGGATATTCAAGGAGCTATCAATGTCGGAATTGATTGTGTATGGTTTAACCCTAAGCGAAACATGCCTAAATCAGGTTCACCTAAGAGCACATATACGATACCAAATTTAATGCAAATAATGGACTTATTAGAGGAACAATCATGAAAAAAGTAATTCAATCGATTCTACTCTATATAGTAAGCGCTATTGGTATAAGTATTACATTAAAGGCGGGTATTGGAGTAAGTGGTTTTAATGCGATGAATTTATCCATCTCTGAATGGACTTCCATAAAAGTTGGCACAATTACATTCATTGCAAATCTCATTTTTCTAATCGTTTATATTTGCCTAAGCGAAAAAAAGGATTTTAGAAAATTTACTTTGATGTTCATTTCCATCTTGTTCTTTGGAATGGTTATTAATTTTTTCCTCTATACTATTTTCGGTACGATTCATATAGAGAATTATTTAGTAAGAGTCGGACTATTTATTTTCGGTGTGATACTAGCCGGTGGAACAACAGGCATTATTTTATCATTAGATATTATTCCTTTTCCAATTGAAAGTTTATGTTTACGAATAGCCGAATTAACAAAACTCACTTTCTCTCAATACAGATATAGTGTCGATTTATTCTCAATTCTTCTTTCAATAACAATATCACTACTATACAATTTACAATTCAATATTCGAGAAGGAACGATTATCAGCTTCTTCTTTTTATCCGGCATTATTTCTTATACACGTTTGAAATTTGAAAACTATCAGCTGAAACCAAAAACTCAATAAAAAGCAAGACTAAAAACTTTAGGGTTCAAGGTGAAGTTTTAATAATGAAATCTGCTTTTTCGTTGTTCAACTCCCACGAAAATAAAAGAACTCTTATTATTGATAATATCGACCCGTTTTGCACACATTTTTATCCTCTGTGGTGTAGCGCTGATTTTGCACTACATGTATGGCTAACGGGTGCTTTACTTGAGGATCATTGAGCTGATAAAACGGCTCTTTTTCTTATTAAACTAAAGGGGCAGGTTAGTTCAATAAGGGGAGCTTTATTTTTGAGAAAAATTGGAACTTCTATTGCTTTTAAGCGTAATAAAGTAAAGGAATAAATTAGTTCAATTGAAATAAAGGAGGGGATGAAAATGAGTATCTTTAAAAAAAGGATTTAAAAGGCGTTTTATGGATTTTCGTTATCGCTTTATTTGGAGTGTCTTTTATTACGCATACCGATAGTTATTTCAATAATAAAGCGATTAATTTATTGCTCACTGGTTGCTATGATAATGGTGGAGAAGTCATATTAGAAATTCATAATAATGTCACAAGCAGTTATTCTTTTGAGTGTAAGCCGAAATAGATTTAATTGTAAATATTCATTGTAACGTAGGAACTTAATTTAATTAAGCCCCCATTTCTTCTTCAACTAACGGGTGCTTTAGTTTAATAAATTAAGCCAACATTTAGTCGGCTTTTTTGTGGCACATCAKGAAAATAAAGTGCAGCAAATGCTTTACTCGTTTTTTTAACGCCTTCCAACTGTGTAATTTTGGTACAATGGAAATGGATTTTGTAATACAACTTGCAGGTTAGTTGAAAAAGAAAAAATAATTGGATGAGGGGATAAATTGATTAAAATAATTGACATTAGTGTTAGAGATAACGCTAAAGATGTATTAAACATTCAAATACCATCCTATAAAGTAGAGGCAGAAATAATCGGTTCCGATGAAATACCACCWTTGAAAGATACAGTCAAAACATTGCAAGAATGCGAAGAAATTTTCTTTGGTTATTATGAAGATGAAGAACTATGTGGTGCAATATCATTGGAAGTAGAAGATAATGTTGTTGATATACACAGACTAATTGTGCATCCAACCCATTTTAGAAAAGGGATTGCTCAGAAACTTTTAGATTATGTAACAAGAAATTTCGAAGCTGAAAAAATAAAAGTAGCGACAGGCTCTAAAAATACTCCAGCAGTAAGTTTTTATAAAAAGAATGATTTCGAAAATATTAAAGAAATCACAGTAAATGAAAATATATCTCTAACCTTTTACGAAAAGAAATTATAATATTCTTATTGAAGTAACGACTGAATTAACTCAAAAAGAGGTCTTTAAGTCAGCAGAGATTTGCTGACTTTTTATGTCGTAGTGGGAACATACAATGCTTCTTTCTTGTTGAACTAACGGGGGCTTTGGTAAAAAATTGTTGAGCTGTGCATACAGCTCTTTTTTTCTTCTTTAACTAAAGGGGCAGGTTAGCTCAATAAGAATAGTGGTCGTAATAATCTAAAAGTCGAAAAGAATGTATAAGCAAATACAACACAAGGAGAGGTAATTTGAAAAAAATAAGAGAAGCAACAAAAGAAGATATGATAGATATTTATATGATGGGCTTTGATGTTTGGGGAGATGATATGCCAGTCGAAGAATATATAACAATGTGTCAGGATTCAAGTAAGTATAAGAAGGGGAAATGGTACGTTCTTGAAGCAACAGATACTAAGGAATTATTAAGTTCTCTCATCGTATATAAACTTAACCCTTCAGAAGACTTAATCGTAAAAGGGATAGGATCAATCGCGACACCTGCAAATTCAAGAAAAAATGGATATGCTTTTTTATTAGTCAAAGAAACAATGAACAAATTAGAACAGGAAGAAAACTGTAACAACTTTTTCCTGTATAGTGATATTGGGACAGACTTTTATAATAGATTAGGCTTTATTGTTCTGCCTAATGAAAGTCAAAAATATAAAGACAGTATTTGTATGTACTACTCAAAAGAAAATGATATCGACTCTATATCATTTGATATCCCCAATTACTTTTAAGGGACATCACCATCTTGTGTGGGATATCGTTGATAACAGTATTGACGAGTAAATTGCAGGATTTATTATCAAATTTATAATGTACACTTATTCAACTAACGGGTGCTTTAGTTAAAGATCGTGGAGTTGCTTTGGCAGCTTTTTTTTCTTATTAACCTAACGGGGCAGGTTAGTGGAATAAAAAGTGATTTAATCCATTATTATTTGTATTATGTTAAATGCATAAATCAGTTGTACAGAGATAATAAAGTGGTTTAATTTGCAATTATTTTGCGGTAATGAAATTAAATATCAAAATTAAAGGAAATATCTTCTGACAGTCGAATATTAGCCTAGAACCATAATTAACTATTCCGATGAGGAGGATTCATGTGCGTCCACGACCATTGTTTATTGAAAATCCAGAGCATGAAAGGTATGTTAGTCTTGTGCCAGATGGAGATATTGTAGAAATACTTAGTAAGCAACGAACTAAGACCATTACCCTTTTAAGCAGCGTATCAGAGGAGTCAGCAAGGAAGGCGTACGCACCAGGGAAATGGACTTTAAAAGAAGTGATTGGGCATATGACCGACTCTGAACGTGTGATGTCCTATCGAGTGCTTGCCATTGCACGAAATGAAAGTGCACCACTCCCAGCAATGGATCAGGATCAATACGTTTCTGCGGCAAACTTCAACAAATTATCCTGGGACCAGTTACTAGCTGGTTTAGACACGGTACGTTCCAACACGTTAAGCCTTATTTCAACCATTGATGATGCAGCGTGGGTTCGTAATGGAACTGTAATGAACAGCCCAGTTTCAATAGGTATCATTGCATATGGCATTGCCGGGCACGAGTTACACCATATGAAAGTGATTAGTGATAAATACTTATAAGTCTTTTTCTATTAATGAAAAAACCTAATTTCTCATTTAATGCTGAAAAATTAGGTTTTTTAATATTGAAACTTTCTTAACGTTGTAAATCTGCATATCCCTGACACTACCCCTTATAGCGAATTTACTATACTTTCAATCAGAACTAAGGAGATAATTTATGTTGGATTTAGATAAAATAAGAGAAAAAATCATTGGCTTAGATGAGTCAGATGCTAAAAAGCATTGAAATGATGACCGCCGCTTATTTGGAAATGGCAAAAGACGGAAAAGGTGACTTTACAAGCGATAAATGTGTAGATGAACTAATAAAGATATTAAATAATATTCCGGGACCAGATGTACTAAAAGAGATATATAAGAAAAAGCAATAAGAGAATTAAATAAAACTTCTTCTTCAACTAACGGGTGCTTTACTTCAATAAGAGGTAAAGCCTTTTTTTATTCAACTTACGGGGCAGGTTAGTTGAACTTTGCATAAATTTTATAAACTGGGCAAGCTACCATAACTGATAAAATAGGGCGGTCATTATAAATATGAAAACCAAACAAATTATCTTTATATTGCTTTCATTCGTTTTAGTATTAACGTTATTTGCTACGGGAGTGATGTTGCCGAACAATGATACAGATGAATCTGAGAAAGTCAGTGCAGAAGAAAAACATTCCGATTTTTATGATGTATTATTGGTGTTATTAGACCCATATACAAGAAAAGTAATTAATAAGGAATATCCAAATCGTAGTTATGCACTTTGGAATGCAGAAATATTAGAAGTAAAACGACAAACTGGTGGGTATTCTCAGTATGATTTTACTGTGAAAATAAAATATGATACGTATACAGGTCCTTTAAATCCACCTGAAGGTCCTATAACATTAACCTTTCATGTAACAACAGATGGAGTTTCAGTGGTGAAAATTCAAAAATAAGTCTGACAAAGCTTTGTACATTCTTCAACTAACGGTGTGCTTTAGCTTAAATTGAGGTTCATCTAATTGCGTCAACGTTTGTTCACTCTCCAATTTTTAGGTAATTTAGGACTACTCTTCATCGATCGTGTCCGAGCGCTGGATCTGTTCCTTGCTTACTTCCCACAAGCGCTTTGCCGCGTCCATGTTCTGAGCGGGCACAGATGGGATTGTAATTTGCATGTCGGTGTAGTAACGGCCATTGTGACTGGTAATTTCGTCTGAGTCCGCCAACCATACCAAAGTTTCGGCACCTTTCTCAGGGCTTCGGGAGAACAAATTCATCACGGACATGGTCAACCGGGCCAACAGTCCGTTGTTCTGGTTAAAGTTCGTGGAAACTAGACCAGGATCGAAGCAGTGAGCTGTGACTCCTGTTCCCTCCAGTCGCCCCGCCAATTCAGAGGTGAACAAGATGTTGGCGAGCTTGGTCTCCGCGTAGCGAAATGTGGGGCCACCAACGAACTTTTTGGCGAAGCTATAGAGACGCTTGGCGCTGAGATCGTCAAAATCAATCCCCTTCTTGGCCATCTTGTGACCGTGGGATGCGGTTGTGATAACTCGGGATTGCTCATTTTCCTTTAGCCGGTCGAGGAGCAGTGTCGTAAGCAGGTAGGGAGCTAGATGGTTGACCGCCCATGTCAACTCTAAGCCGTCTGCAGTTAGTTGTCGCGTTTCGAACAAGGCACCGGCATTATTGATTAGGACATCCACTTTCGGGCACCTGGCCAGAATGTCGGCAGCAACTTGACGTACGGACTGCTGAGAAGCCATGTCAGCTAGGAACACATCCACTGTGGTTCCATTCCCGGTTAATGCCTTGATTTGATTCACTACTTCAGTCGCTTTGGTCTGATTACGCGCGACGATTCCCAGATTTGCGCCTCGAATCGCGAGCTCTTTGGCTGTGGCAAGCCCAATGCCGCTGGTGGCCCCGGTAATTACGACGTACTTGCCTTTCACTGTCCACTTATTCGTAATTATACTCTCCATTGCTATTAAACCCCTATTCTTAAAATATAATGAATTGCTTTTCACTTTATGAAAATCCACGCCAACTTATCAAACTAGCGGGATTAACACTACGTGAAAACTCGTCTGGTCAACATAAGGGTCAAAAACATATCTCGAAACGAGGACGAAAGAAACTCAGATATATACTTTTCAACGTAATGGTTCCACTCATTCGTCATAACGCAGCGTTTAAACAGCTTCATGAATACTACACAACACGCCAACAGAATTCCTTACGGGGGAAGCAATCGATGGTAGTGCTCTGTGGTAAATTACTGAAAATATTACATGGTATTTGCAAAAAGAAAGTCCGTTTTAACGAACAATACATGATGAAGGATCTCCACTGTCTCGCAGAGACAGCGTAAACATTTCTTATCATCGAGACCTATAACAGAAGGATGACACGGAGAAGCCAGCAACATAACTAAACTAAGACCTGCCTTATGAATAGACCGAACGAAGGAATGTCAGCGCACCGACGCCAAGAGACATGGGAGGGTACGTCTTCATAAGCATCGCAGAGATCCAATGTGCATCACATAGTGGATAAAAAAGCTAATGATTTCCATTAGTCTTAGCGAAGCGTAAGCTGTATTTGGTAATAAAAACAAGAAATTCAAGACTCTGTTTATAAACTATTTCAAAAATATTTACTCAACATCACAAAGTGGTGCAAATCGTTGATACATCAATGTTTATAGAGACAGGTTAATGAAATATTTAATACTACTTTGAATGGATTATATCGCGAAAATGTGTATTCATTTTAAGCCTATTACAAAAGAAAAAGCCTTGAGGTTTTTAATTACCAAAAGGCTTTTTGGATTTTAGTAAAGGGTAGGAGTAGGATAACAGGCAACAGCATCTATAAATCTTGGGTCAATTCCGTAGAATTGCCAGAAGGAACCGTTCCATCTATATCCAGATACTTCACCATATTCCACGCGAGTTGGGTAAAACCAGAATTGGTCCCCATTTATAAGCCATACATAAGTGTTTTGATATACACAGTCAATTATATAGGATACAGAAGGTTTTGTTGGTATGAGAGGTGGGGGAGGGGAAGTTGGTGCCATTGTTCCCTCGGGCTGAAAAAATCCTATGTTATTTCACTCCTTTAAGTTAGGGTCTAAATATTATATGTTGAAAAGAAGTAAAAGGATTATTTAACTGGACTATCAAAAACTAAACATTGTGAAGTAATGTACTTCAACTAAAGGGTGCTTTAGTTGAAGAACGATGGGTGTCGGCCTCAATGTTTTTGAAGTAAGAAAGGGTAAAGATAATGGATTTCTCGCAGTTGTGGGGAGCTCAAACGTTCTTCAATTTAGCTTGTTTCTACAACACGATTACACTTCCATTTCATCCACTGGCTAGTCATTCTCATATATCCGATTCAAACCACCTGTGATATGATGACAGAATAATAAAGTGATTTTAATCAAGGGGTGTTTAATATGTATCAAGAGACACATAAGATCGATTTAGTGCAAACGGTTTTAAAAAACTGGAAAGGCTTTTTCATCCCATATGAGATGGCATTATATGAGTTGAAGAGTGATTTCAATATTATTGATCTTGAATGGAAATCGAAACACGGATACTCTCCCATTGAGCATATGAAAACACGCTTGAAAACTATTATGTCATTGGTTGAGAAGATTGAAAACAAAGAAATTCCGCTGACTCAAGAATCTATTAAACAAGAAATACGAGATATTGTCGGAGTAAGAATTGTCACTAGCTTTATTGATGATGTATATTTGCTGAAGGAACATATCGAGCAGCGTGAAGATATTCGCATGATTAGAGTAAAAGACTATATTAAAGAACCTAAAAAGAGTGGCTACAAAAGCCTTCATCTTGTTGTAGAAACGCAAGTCATCTTATCTAATGAAGTGATATGGGTTCCCGCAGAAATCCAAATCCGAACATCCGCTATGGATTTTTGGGCATCAACAGAACATAAACTCAACTATAAATATCAAGGTGAATCGATACCGGAAGAAGCTCAAAAACAATTAATTGAGCTATCCAATGCTTCCTCGTTACTGGACAAAGAAATGTCTAAATTAAGAATTCAACTACTATCTAGTGAAACAGATTCAAATGGATAAATAATGAAAAAAGAGACACTAAATGGCAAGCTAAGTAAAAAAGAGTAGGTTGGATATTTTCCAAACCTACTCTTTTTTTGCTAACTGTTAGAGGACCATTAGAGACATGTAGTTTTTTAGTTCTTGAGAAAAGAGATTCATTTCTTATGAAATAGAAAAAGTCATGGAAACGCTGTTCTTTCTATAAATTCCACAGAAATAATAACATTTTCTTCTCTTCATCGTTTTTCAACTTCATGTAGTATAATGAATGATAAAAAAAGTCAGATAACTAGGGTGGGGTGCTTTATGTCTATAGGGAAAATCATTTATTATCACCGCAAGAAGCAGCATAAGACACAGGAACAGCTTTGCCACGGGATTTGTTCTGTTAGTCACCTGAGTAGAATCGAAAACAATTTCAAAGAAGCAAATACAAAAACGTTACAATTGCTATGTGAGAGATTGCATATATCCATTGAGGAAGAAAATAAAAAAACACAGCTTCTAAAACGACAGCTAGAACTTTTTTATGATGCTATGGAACGGCTTCAAAAAGAGAAAGCGGCAGCATTATATAAAGAGCTATTGGAGCATAAAGAATATGTCCAATGCACGGAGATGATTTATTTATATGAACTATATATGCTTCGTTACTTATTACTCTTGGATCGATTTTCAGAATTTGAAGAAGTATCATCGAAAATGAAAAAGGATGTAGCAAAGTATTCTTCATTTGAGGCGTATGTATGGGATTTCCTTCAAGCCATTTATTATGGTCACAAACAACAATACGTACAATCACTCGAGATTTTGAATCGTTTAGAAGACAAAGCAGTACAATATAGTGAAAAAATCACTGATTATTATTACTATAGAGCGGCAACGCATGGCCTTTTGTATCAGTATTCTTTGTCTCTTCATTATGCAAACAAGGCATTGCGCGTTTTGCAAGATACGAACAATATATTACGTATTGTACATGTAAAAATCATTATAGCCGTTAATTTAATATACATAGGTAAATTTGAGCGAGCGGATCAAATGCTCGTTCTCGTCTTAAGTGACGCTGAATTACTGCGGAATACAGACATGAAAGCAATCGCTCTTCATAACCTAGGATTCTTGTATCACAGACAAGGAAATTTTCAAAAGATGCTCGAATATTTCTCTAAATCCCTTGATTTAAAGCAAAAATATACACTCTCCTATTATGTGACCGTCTCAAGTTTCGCAGAAGCGCTTACCGAATTTAATGAACATGAAAAGGCGGCCGCACTGTTAAAACAAGAATTGGATTCCTTCCAAGACCGAAAATCACCAATGTATGTAGAACAAAAAATACTTTATCTTGAAGCCCTGGGAGATAAAAAGACACTTGTCCAATATTTAATTAAGCATGGGCTACCGACACTCGAACGGCGTATGCATTTCAGAAGAGCGATAAAATATTTAGATATGATAACAGCGTATTATAAGGAAAAAAAAGATCTGACTTCCGTTAATCATTATCTTCTAGCATCCAATCGGATTCTTAAAAATGCGCTTCATAATATTGGGAATCCTGTGACGCTTGAGAACTTGAGGTTATAAGAGAAGTAATGAGTATTTTAATAGATGAAAAGGACAATTGTGAACCAGTTGTCCTTTTTTTTGGTGATTAAATCTGTAATATGTTTTGATTTTTAGAAATTTTCCAAAGTTTAAAAACATACGATAATCAATGTTTTTTTCGAGTATTTGTTTGTTTTTTCGAGAAAAACCCCCTGAAAAGTACAAAATCTGACTGTAAATGACCGTTGTTTTCCAAATTAACAGACTCTTCTGTTTTGTCTATAATTTAGATTACACAAAGGAATGGATCATCTTATTTTTGCCAAGTAAATGGTTGAGAAACTAATGATCACTTGTGTAAAGAACAATGAATGTCAATAGAGGGGGAACAACATGAAGGGGAAGAAATCTATCAAAATTCTTACTGGAGCATTAGCTGCCAGTATGCTATTATCATCCGGCGTTCCGTACAACGTATTAGCGGAAAACACATCTAAGCCAGCTGGAGTTACTGATGCGAAAGCTGTATTAACCAATCTCACAAAGGAACAGCGCCATGCTTTGAAAACACTGGAGGCAGGACCAGGCTTCGTCATTTCTCCGGATATCAATACATCAACGCCAGAGAAAGTAAACGTAATCGTAGAATTTGAACAGGCACCTGCCAAAGTGGAAGTATTAAAGCAAGCAGCGAAAGGAAAGAAGCTTACGTCTTCTGCCGCAGAACAAAAGGTGGAAGAATCTCATCACGAATTTAAAGTAGCCCTGCAACAGCTGCAAAAAAAGAGAGATGCAGAGAAAGACTTTCAATCCGCCAAAATCACAAGAGAATATAAGAGCGCGTTCAATGGCGTGGCCATGACCTTGCCTGGCAATATAATTGAAGATTTGGTGCGATCTGGTGCTGTAAAGCGCGTCTGGAACGATCAGGAGGTACAGCTCGATTTACCGAAAGAAACAGCTAAGGCCGCTGTACAGCCGAAAATGGCGGACAGTGTTCCGCAAATCGGCGTGGACAAGCTCCATGCGGAAAACATAACGGGTAAGGGCATTAAAGTTGGGGTATTGGATACAGGAATCGATTATAATCACCCTGATTTAAAAGACGCGTATAAAGGATATCGTACTCAAGAAGGAGCGGATCCAACAAAAGTCGATCCGAACTCTGTAAAAGGTTGGGATTTCGTCAATGACGATGCAGATCCGATGGAAACAACATACAAGGATTGGCAAAATTCCGGCGGTTATCCTGAGGTCTATAATGGCAGTCCTTACTATACATCCCATGGGACACATGTAGCCGGAACGATTGCCGCAGACAAGAAAAACACGGTGGATTATGCGGTTGAAGGGGTAGCTCCTGATGTAGACTTGTATGCATACCGAGTGTTAGGTCCATACGGAAGCGGGGATACAAATGGTGTTCTGGCCGCGATCGACAAAGCGGTAAAAGACGGTATGGATGTGATCAACTTGTCATTAGGAGCTAACATCAATGATCCTTTATATCCTACATCCGTGGCAGTAAATAATGCGATGTTAGCTGGGGTCGTAACGGTTGTGGCGGCCGGAAATGCGGGACCGGGAGAAGGAAGCCTCGGTTCGCCTGGGTCTGCGGCTCTTCCGATTACAGTTGGCGCAAGCGACGCAGCGATAACCATTCCGACATATACGGTGGATGCAGGCGATTGGCATATAGACAAGATGATGTTGCTCGGCAAAAGCTTTACGGACAAGCTTGAGGACTTAAAAGGGCAACCGTTATCGGTTGTATATGCAGGGCTTGGAAAACCAGCTGACTTTACAGGGAAAGATGTAAAAGGAAAGCTTGTGCTCATCCAACGTGGCGAAATTGCATTCGATGAAAAAATTAAAAATGCCATGCAAGCAGGCGCGAAGGCTGTAATCGTGTACAACAATGTAGAAGGTGAAATCACGGCTTATCTCGGAGAAAGTACATCTTCTATTCCTTCCTTCCGTTTGACAAAKGCAGATGGCGAGAAATTGCGGGCACAAGGAGATGTCACCTTGACATTCGGAGAGCTAAGCAACACAAAAACAGAGGGCGACCGCTTGGCTGATTTCAGTTCCCGAGGTCCTGTGAGTCAAACGGATGATATTAAACCGGATGTCGTAGCGCCGGGTGTGGCGATTTTCTCGACTGTCCCAGAATATATCAACGACCCGAAAGACGGAGACAATTATACGGTAGCGTATGAGCGTATGTCCGGCACATCCATGGCGACTCCTCATACGTCGGGTGTAGCAGCATTGATTTTACAAGCGAACCCGGATTATAACCCGTTTGATGTGAAAGAGGCGCTCATGAACACGGCGGTTGATTTAAAAGAAGAGCGTTCCGTGTACGAGGTGGGTGCAGGGCGAATCGATGCGTATAAAGCCGTTCATGCAGATACAGCCATTGAGGTCATCGATAAAACACCAAGCATCGAAAATGACGAAGAAGTGGAAATGGAAGAGAAAACCGGCTCGATTGTGTTCGGTCACAAATACCAATTGGAACAACATGCGCCGATTACAGACAGTCGAAAAGTTGTGATTAAAAACAACAATAAAACAGATGAAAAAGAGTTCAAAATAGAAGTAGAATATTCGCCAACGAGTGTAGGCGTACAAGACGCGGCGAAAAACGGTGTGATATTGAACGTGCAGGATTCCATTAAAGTAGCTGCTGGAGCATCCGGGGAAATCCATCCTGAAATTTTCATTCCAGAAAACGCGGAATTCGGAAGATATGAAGGGTACATCCACATCACCGACAAACATAATGAAACAGAAACGTACCAAGTTCCGTTTGCCGTTCGTTTGTCAGAGCGGGGACTTGCATCTGTAGATTTGCTTCGGGACGCGATGGCAACAGATCCGACAAACTTCCATCCATATATGGAAAGGCCGTCCTCGCCGWTGACATTCAAATTGAACAGTCCGCTGAAAACGATTGATGCCGTTGTGAAGGATCGAAAAACAGGAAAAACGTTAGGACTTGTTGGAACACTTGACGCAAGCGACATAAAACCGAATCTCGAATATATCATGTTCTCCGGTATGGGGGGCTATGTGTATCCATTTACAGGCGATCCTTCCCATCCGATTGCGGATAGACCAGTCATGTTGCCTGAGGGAGATTACGAACTTGACTTCATCGGATACGATAATGAAGGAAAATCCTATACAAAAGGCGACAGTATCATCATTGACAATACCATTCCAGAAATGAAGTTCAAAGATCTTCAACCGGGTGTTCATGAGGTGAATGAATCCATGTTCACGAATGAAGACGGCGAGCATGCGGTATGGGTGCACGGCAATATTTATGACTCAACGGTAGATGCGTTAAAGGCGAAGGGACTTCCATATGATCAAAAAGCAAATATGATCGCATATTATCAAAATTCTGCTTTTCCGTCAGGCCGATTGAACACGATTCAAGCAAACGGGGACTTTAAATTCGGGGTGCTTCCAGAGGAAGTGAACGAGCCGTTAAATTTACGATTGTTTGGATTTGACACTGCGACGGCAGGCAGCATGGGATATGGATTTAAAGATTATACCTTTGTCAAAGAAGGAACAGAATACGCTGTCTCAAGTTATAACAAAGACAAAGTCAGGCTGGGTGAAAAAATCACGTTGACTTTAAACTTGAATAATGTCAAACAGCTCCTATCCGGTACATTGGAAGTTCCGTATGATAAAAAAATGTTTACATTCACAGATGTCAAACCGAATCCTGCGCTTACAAAATATGCGGAAGAACATGGACTGAACGTGAAACTCTCAAATCCGGCTATCGCGGAAGACGATTGGGGTGCCAAGGTGAAAGTCGGTGCGTCCTTAGAGGGACGTGAATTTAAAGGACTGGATGGCGATACGCCATTCTTGGATGTCACGTTCGAAGTAACAAATGATGAAAGTGTGAATGGCTTCCTGTCATTTAAACCGGATCAATTCTCTTATACACAATCTGGTGCAGCGGATGTGGTTACGATTTCTGCTTTTCAAGCTAAAGGATTTACCCTTATTTCAAAGCATTCCATGATTCGAGGGCATATCGAACCAGAGGCTTTCCTGAATGAACAAGGATGGTTACCCATTAACGACTACACAAAATTAGGAGCGAAAGTGTACGCCGTTGCCGGGAATGGACAGAAATATACAGGAACCATTGATAAAAACGGCCAATTTGAGATTCATAATGTTCCTGTAAGTGATAAAGAATACGATATTATCGTGGAGATACCAGGTCACTTGCAGAGTAAGCTGACAACAAAGCTCGGTAAAATGCAGGACGGGGAATTAGTCGGGCAACTTTACAGTGCACGTATGGATGACAACCTTGCCGGTGATGTGAACGACGATAAAATGATTGATATTCAAGATATCGTCCAAGTGGTTGCTTTTTACGGAAAGGACCATAAGAAAGAAGATTTGAACCAGGACGGAATTGTTGACGAAAAAGATGTTCGCTTTATTGAAAAGAACTTCTTAAAAGTAGGGCCGGACGCGAAGAAAAACGCCAAGCCAAAAGAAAAACACGGCAAAAAAGGATTAGAAGACTTCTTACGTGCAATTGGTCTAGAGCCGAAAAAATAAGCAGGTACAGTTCTATTGTAAGCTTTGAAACAACTATTTTAGAGCCAATTAGATATGTTTTACAACATCTCATGTACCAACTACAGATTGGCTCTAGATGATTTATATGATTAATAAAGACCGGTGACGCTTCATTACGACGTTGCCGGTTTTTTTTTACTTTAATCTCTGTTCTATAAGGAAAAGCAGGAGGAAAGAACTTGGCAAAATACGAACAAATTCAGACATATGCTAGGTGCATCAAATACAGAATACTTTCAACATATCTCCCACAACTATAGACAGTTGTTGTTGCAAATTGGATTGTCAATCGATGATGTATAGAGATGGGTATCAGGTATCACTTAGTCGGTAGATGATTCCGGAACTGTTTCCATAGAGCTAATCACCGTAGCTATAACATGATATTGGAGATAAATCATTGTAGACTGAATGTCTGTGCCTCCATCATAATATGGACAGATAAAACGAAAGAACTAAAGAAAAACCCTTCGATTCACAACCGTGACAGTGAAACTACAAACTATTCCAGATGAAGAAGAAGAGTGACCGCAGGTGATTTACTTCAAAAGGGGTAAGATTATTTGTGGTAAAATTTAGGGGGAGTGATTGTTAATGGAGGCATTTGGTCTATATATTATCTTTTATTTTGTTGGCTTATTTTTTCTTTTTATCGTTATAGAAACAGCCGTTAAAAGAGGTATTAACAATTCGATAATTGGTGATTTTCTTAAAAAAAAGTATGGAATTAAAGATGATAAAAAATCTTTTCTTGATGATGATTTAGATAATGATAGATAAAACGACTTATTCAACTAAAG
>NZ_JBFUKT010000004.1:0-62808 GCF_056400705.1 Paenisporosarcina sp. P5_A11 | reverse complement strand
ACTCTGTACCTGCTTTTAGTTGTTTAATCTTGATACTAAATTTCCCATTAGAATCAGCTTTTCCTGTTGCAATAACAACACTACCGATTTTTACAGTGATCGTTGCATTTGCTACAGTCGTTCCTGAAAGCTTTGTATCATTGTCATCGATTGGATTAATAACTGGTCTATTTAGTAACCATTTTGCGTAAAGCGTTACATTACCTGTCACTTTATCTGTTGCAAAATTCCATGCTACTTGACCTGCAGCATCTTTATACCAACCAGCAAATGTATAACCTTTTCTTGTAGGTGCATTTGTTGGTTGTGCAATTGTCGTGTTATATTTTGCTGTTTTAGAGTCTACTGCACTTCCACCCTGACTATGGAATGATACTTCATACGAGTTGATATTCCATTTCGCATAAAGAACTGTGTTTTCTGTTACTTTATCTGTTGCAAAATTCCAAGCAGTTTGCCCTGCAGCATCCTTGAACCAACCGACGAATGTATAACCAGGTCTTGTTGGTGCTGTAGGCGCTGTGATTGTTGTATTATATTCTGCTGTCTTAGTCTGTACTAAGCCACCATCTTGACTATCATAAATAACAGTGAATTTAGTAGGTGACCATTTTCCATAAATTGTTTTTGCAGAATATATCGAGCTTGTGAAATCCCAAGGAATTGTACGTGCTTCATCTGCGAACCAAGCTAAATCATAACCATAAACAGTCGGTTCTGTTATTCTACGTGCTACAATTTGGTCTTTTACTTCAAATGGAGCATTATCTTTCACTTCGAAATGCACATTATATCCATTCACTACTTTTTGGGTTACGGTTACATCTGCATAATCAGTTGCGCTAATATTGATAGTGAATTCTCCAGTTTTTGTGAAGACACTCTTATCCAATGTAATCGTATGTGCAGCCATATCTACTTTGAATTTCGTTCCATCTACAGTAACTGCACCAACCTTAATTCTCGAAATAGAATTTGCCCACTCAGAATCAATGAATTCAAGTGTAATATCGTTTCCAAGAGCGTTATCTGTAGTATCTGTTAGTACAAGAGAACCTACTAAAGCATATTTAGCATAAAGCGTAATTGGTTTTGTCACAATGCTTGCAAAATCATATGGTATTGTTAAATTTTGATCTGTATACCAACCGTAGAACTTATAGCCGACTTTTGTTGGATCGATCGGCTTCGTTGCACTTCGATCTACGATTTGAGACGGTACAGGATCTCCGCTATTTGATTCAAATGTTACTTTATATCCTATAACCTGATCCGTAACGATTGCATCCGCATAACCTTCAGAAACAATCATCACATTGACCTTTTGTCCTGCTGTAAATAAGTCATGGTTTAGCGTAATGGAGCTATTTGTAATCGTATAATCCTTATCTAAAACTAATTCTTTTGAACCAATCTTCACTTGTTTGATATTATTTTTCCATGTTCCATCATCCGTAAATGTTAAAGTAATATCACTATCTACAATGTTTCCAACTGTATCTTTCAAAACGGTTGGAGGAGTTTTAATCCAACCTAAATAGTAAGTTGCATTATCTGTTAATCTACCATTTTTCGAAAAATCAACAATCTTATCAATTGAGTTTTCACGGTCCAGATAGAGTTTATCGCTTAGCGATAAAAGTCCATTTGTTACATGAGAACCAGCTGTTTGCATATTAGGTGAAGTAGCTTTTCCATTAATTAATACATCAGCCAAGTATAAATCATTTGAATTCTTTAACGTTCCGCCGTTTAAGTCAATATGACGTCTATAACCCAGTTTAATATCCGGAATCTCAATCGTTTCACCAGTTGTTGCTGTGACTTTTAGCTTGTAACCATTAATTTGGCCATTCGATATACTTGGTGCTTCACTAAAAGCAAACTTTTCATTTGGATGTCCAGTGGCATAGCTTTCAGTCGCTGTCGTATATGAAAGCGTTCCAATTCTATCGTTAGTTGACATTTCATATGTGCTTGGATCTAACGTATAAGTTGTAGGCTTATCTTCCGTTGTTCCATCACTCTTGATTTTATAATAAGTTGCATCGATTTTAGCAATTTTATCCTTACTTGTTAACCAAGGAATGGTAGTTGCATAATCTGGAATGTTGATTTTAAGATCTCCTTCACCAAGCACCCAACCAGTTCCGCTAGCTCCACTTGTACTGTCGAACTTGATACCATTAGGTTTCGTTACATCAACAGGTGAATAGCTTTGTGTAAAGTTCATTTGCCATTTAGCATAGACCGTCTTGTCTTCTGTTAAGAGAGTTGAAGGATCCCATTGTGTAATTCCTCCTGGTTCGTTATACCAACCAAGGAATTTATATCCCGTTCTTTGTGGTGCAATGTTTTTAAAGTCTATTAAAACACTATTTGGACCATTAGATCTACTTGAACTTGCTCTAAAACCCACGGCCATTGAATTGATTGTCGAGCCGCCTTGGCTGTTAAACGTAATGCTGTACCCAATCGGTTGTTGACCTGTGTAAACTGGGTCATAACCTGCAAAGACATCTGGATAAACAGTGCCATCTGTACCATTAGAACCAATGGTGATTTTGTAAAGCTGCGGCAGGTAGCTCGTTCCACCAGGGTTGACCGTCGCATTACCATATGAAGTATCATTATTCGGATCAAGTGTTGAATTCGTCATAAATGTTTTTGCGTTGAACGTAATTTTTCCAGGCTGACTAATATCGTAATATTTTTGATTCGTATCTGGATTCATTAAAGTCGTGATATCCATACTTTTATTATTGTTTGTCGTCACGATCACTTTATTGATTCCATTTCGCCAGTTCGCATCTTCCGGGAAGGTTAATGTTAAATCCTGCCCGATATGAGCTACGGTTGGGTCTGTGATAATTGGAATCGCAGGCGCCGGAATTGGGACAGTTGAAATAGTAAAAGATTTGATTACATCTTGGTATCCTGCAGCATTCACGGTTACAGTGTAATTCGTTGCCGTAGGGAATAAAGAACCAGGGAACGTAATCTTCGATTGCATCGTCTGTGATGTGCCAGTTGCATCAAAGTACTGATAACCCGGCGTGATCGTCACTTTATCTGTGACATCGGTTGAACCAATCATGATTTTCGTAATTGCTTTTCTCCATACAACATCATCAACGAACACTTCGCTTGTTGGAGCAAGTGAAATCGTAGCCCCATTCTGCAAGTCCTCTAACTTCGGTGTTGATGCGATTGCTTGGGCTGGAGCTACAAAATTCAGCTTTTGCATGACTTGTTGTAGTGTGTCTCCCGCATTTAACGTGATGGATCCGCCATATTGAGTCGTAATGGTCATATCTTGATCCACCGTCTTTTGGGCGGTTGGAACCGTTACCCCTGCATCAATCGCATTTTGATTTTGTTTACCAAAGTTTTTGAACATGAAATAGAAGTCATTATAATCAATTCCATAACCGGTAGATCCTGGTTTTATCCAATAAATATCAGCATTTCTGTTGCTGTTAAGGAATGCTGTTTTGTTGGCTAACGTATTGGCCGGATTATTAAAATTACTCAAATTCTTATATTGATAATAAACATTGATTTCATCCGTCAAATCTTTCATATCGATTACGTTATCCCCATTGACATCTCCACCTAAAAGAATCGGGAAAAGACCTGGGATATCTTTTATTGTTCCTGATTGATATCCAAATTTATTTTCACCAATGACTGGTGTTTGCCCATATCCCTTGAAGTGACCTGGTACATTCGCTTCGACAGAATATGGTGAATTACTTACATCCATCGTCACGGCATAATACGGGTTGATAAAAGTATACGCAATTGTATTATTAAAACTTGTAGGGCTATCTGTTGTAAATGTTTTACCCTTATCATCTTTAACAGTTACCTTCGCTCCTGAATCCACTGTGAATTGAGGATAGTTATTGTTAACAGTGTTTCTTGCGTAAGCTTCAGCTGCCACACGACCTCTAAGCACGGATATTGACTGTCGCACATTAGGTACATTTGTTGGGAACCACGTCACTTTCGTATCCTCACCTGACAAGTTTAAACTTGCTTGTAATAGTGGAAATTCTTTTGGTCCAACAATCGKGTCGGGGCTATTATAAGTAACATCTGCTTCTAAAATATTCATATCATGGTCAAGCGCACCATTTGCCCCAATACCAGATATCGTAACATCTGTGTTTTTACCTATTTGATAAATTGGATGTACATACGGCTCACCTACAGTTAGTACTTTAGTAGGGTCAATTCCTTTGCTGATTAGATAATTTTTATATTCATCTGTCAATCTAATATTGCTAAAAGCGTAAACACGCGCATCATTTAGAGTAATTTTACCGCCTGACATTCCTAATCCATTTTTCGTTGCGATTGTCGCTTTGAACGGTTTATTCGCATCGATTACAACCTTTTCTTCGTTGCCTTGACCTCCATCAACACCTCCAGAAGATGTAAGTGTTAAATATGGGGTACCTTTTTTGATAAAATAATATTCCTGTTTAGTTATATCTGAATCACCTGTCCCAGAATAATCAACTGGATAAATCATAAATGCGCTTCCGAATTTTGAAGTTAAGTCCTCAGGAGTAATTCCAAAATGGAAACGACCTTTCTCATCTGTATCAAAGAATACAGTTGGGAACATACTATCTTGAAAGCCAATAACCGTGTTCATTGCTTGATCTACAGGCACAGGTGTCCTGCCATCTTTAATACTTATCACCGAAGTTTCACCATTATTTTTCATAACATCGATGTTAGAATCGTAGACTGATCCATAGAATCCTTTAATCTCTTGTCCAGGTTGGTAGCCTTTAGGGTCGATTTCATAGATCCCTGGCTTTGAATCGCTGTCCATGTTGATGGTTGGCGGCGTACTGTCTACATAGACTGTATCTTCTGCTGTGTAACGTCTTCCAGCTTCATCAGTCATAATCATTTCAACGGAATATGCGCCCTCTTTTATCACTTCCGGCTTTTCTGCTATTCCGGATTGATCCAATGAGCCCTCATATGGCTTTGTAAATGGAAGATATTGTCCATTGAAAAGCGTAATATATGGTCCGTATTGGACACCTGGGGAAAGCCAACTTGCATTAGATAATGTGTTAGCTACGCCTAAGTAATTTCCATTCTTATCTTTTAATACCATATAGAAGTTTTCCATTGTACTATTAATGGAGAAGCTATAGCCAGCTGCTCCACCTGGCATTGACATTGCCTTATAAAGAATTTTAAAAGTATCAATTCCTTTTTCCGCAACGGTAATAGTGAATGGAATACGATATGACTCCGATGAGTTCGTCGCATTTACCAGGTAAATATAACCCTCGTAAGTGCCCTCAATTGCGTTTGACGGAACCGTAATTTTTGCTGTTGCTTTAACGGTACTTCCACCGTCAACATTAATGGATGTCACGCTTGAACCACCGGTAGAAAAATCGATTTTCACATCATTTCCAGTGCCAGGACCTACTTTATTGGATCCAGCAAATTTTGTAGAAATAAATTGAGTACTTACATTAAATGTTTTACTGCTAGCTCCTTGGTTGGTTACGTTAAAGTCTTTTGATGAAATTACATCATCAGAGCCGTTCAATGCGCCTTCTCCTCTACCATTAAAACCAAAGAACATACTGCCTGTAAGGTTATCAACTTGACTTAGTGTAGAATCTGAATCAACGGTATATGCTTTATCCAAAACTTGGATTTTTACATCCTCTTTTATCGCACGTGCAGGATCAACACGTCCAGCACCGACTTGGTATACGCTATAAGTCTTTGAATCTGTGTTAATATCCTTTGCTGTATTCATTAATGCCGACTTGACATCTGCCGGAGTATATTCTGGATTTGCAGCTAAAATCAATGCTGAAATACCTGCAACGTGAGGCGTTGCCATTGAAGTCCCGGACATTAATTCATAAGCATACTTATAATCTCTATTTTCTACACTAACTCCGTCTTGTGGCTCCCAAACGTCATATGGAACGGTGGACGAAATGTCAACACCAGGCGCTACAACATCTGGCTTGATTGACCAATCTTTTACCGGCCCCGTTGAGCTAAAGTTTGCCAACTCGTCGCCTTTCTTTGCGATCGGCGCATCAAGTGTATCTGGGAACGTAATCGTTGCTGATTTAGGATCCTTGTAAATGGCATCAGAAAGAGCTTGTCCCTGCGCTTGAGTCAATGAAACAGAATAAACATTATCCATGCTAACGCCTAAGAAGCTTGTTATATAACCTTGGTTATCTGCATCGGCACTATTGTTCCAAATAATCATACCTGCAACGCCGGCTTTTTTAGCATTTGCCATTTTAGTCTGTAAAAAATCTCCACCACGTTTCACAAGAGCAATTTTACCAGACATATCTAAACCATTGTAATCTGCCGCACTACCTAAGCCGACATCAACAATTGGGAATGATTGTCCTTTAAATGCATCGTCTGCTTGTGCGAAGGTTTTACCAAACAAACGAGCTTGATGGGAAGCTGAACCATTCTTAAGTGTCATCACTGGAATGTCTCCCGGAATCGTACTTGCACCAACCGTTATCGCCAGTGGAGAAGTTCCTGGTGAGCCTACAGTAGCTGCACCTGGACCACTATTACCTGCTGCAACATCACACACAACACCAGCTAAAGTAGCGTTGTTAATAGCGATACTGGTTGGGTAAAGTGGATTATTAATCGTTGCACCAAGCGAAAGATTGATGACATCCATATCATCCTTAACTGCTTGATCAATACCGTTCAATACGGAGTCTGTTGTGCCACGTCCACCTGGTCCTAGTACACGATAACCATAAAGGTCCACGTCTGGCGCTACACCATTTGCTGAATAAACGTCGTTATTATTTGTCGTATTTGCAGCTATAGTCCCTGAAACGTGAGATCCATGAGATGTAATATACTGTTTATAATCTGCAGGAGGTGGTCCAACAACTGGATCAGGATTCGCCTTAGCAGCTACCCAATCTTCATAATTCGTTTCCATTGGATCATGGTCATCCACATAAATGACATTTCCATTTGCATCGAATCCTGCATTGTTGACTAAGTCATGTCCACCTTTATATACAGCCTTTAAATCAGGGTGGTTGTAGTCAATACCTGTATCCAATACACCAACCTTAACTTTTTGGCCTGCACGAGGACCTGATTTAATAATACCTGTATGACCCTCAGCTTGAAGTTTATCTAATCCTAATAAAGAAAGCCCTGTTGTAGGCTTGCCTACAGATTCACTTGTCTCTAAAGCTTTTGGAGTAGATCCTTCAGGCACCGTATATTCTACTTGAGACCAAACAGAAGCAACTTCTGGATTTTTGGCAATATTTTCAACTATTTTTGCAGGTAGTGATAAAGCTACTCCATTAAATGCTTCTGAATATTCTCGCGTAATACTCATAGCCGTTTTAACAGATTTCCCGCCAATTATTTGCGTTTTAGGCTGCGTATTCACAAAGCTTTTAAATTTAGCATGAGAATCTTTAACCCTTTTTTGTGCGTCGGAATATTCGCTTGCAAAAGCTTTACTATTTACAGTTGCGCGACCTTTAGCCAACGATTGCTTAATGATTTGTATCTTAGCTGGGTCTTCTTTAAATTGAACAATCACGTTAATATTTTTTGAACTACGTAAATCTTTTTGGTCCACATGGATTTTTTGAGCGTTATCTGCTCCAGTGAGCTTATTAATGTTTGCTTTTTGCTCAGGAGTAAGCCCGTCAAGAATACGGTTTACTTCTTTTGCATTATAGGTTTCACTGGATAAAATTTGCTGATTTGGTTTAGTTTCAGCATGTACATGTGTTAAAGCCTGAGGTAATGCAATGTTTAATAGCATTAAGCTTAACGCAAAGCACGAAAATACTTTCTTCGCTTGTCTCTTACTAAACTTTTTTCTGTACTTCATATTTCTCCTCCTAAAATAATGAAATCATTTGATAACACTGAAACCTGTAGCTTTTCCTGTTTTTTACTGTCCTTAACAAGCACATCGATGGTTTCATTGGGCTATTCATCTTCAAGATTACATGGATAGTTCTATCTAAACATTGCCAAAAAGGTCTAGTTGGTTTCGCATAGGCAATTCCCTTTTCTGTCACCATGACAGCGAATGGAATTTGATAGGTTTCTGCCGGATTGTTCGCATTGGTCACATGGATATATCCTTCATATCTGCCTTCCTCGGCGCTGGAAGGAATCGTGATTTTCTGTTCCAGTTCCTGCGAAGTAGGCAGGTATTTGCCCGTCAACATTGTTGTACACAATCACTGCTTTAGCACCAGCGTTTTTGGCATTTTTAATTTTTTCATCAAAGGTAATTTCCCCGCGCTGAATCAACGCAAGTTTTCCGTTGAAAACATTCCCAGTAAAATCAGCTGCTTTACCAAGTCCTGCAAAGACAATTGGTAAAGTTTGTCCTTGCAAAATCTTCTAATCTATCAGAAAAATCTTTGCCTAGGAGCTGCATATTTTCAAACCTTTAATGGAAACGCTTCCAATTTTCCGCGCTGAATCAACGCAATTTTTCCGTTGAAATCTTTCCCAGCAAAATCAACTGCTTCACCAAGTCCTGCAAGATAATTGGTAAAGTTTGTCCTTGCAAATCTTCTAATCTATCAGAAAAATCTTTGCCTAGGAGCTGCATATTTTCAAACCTTTCAATGGAAGCGCTTCCATTGAATGTAGGAATCGACATGGAAACATCACTTGCCCCTACTGAAATGCCGAGAGCCGCTGTTCCCGGAGAACCGAGCGTTTTTTCGTTCGGTCCGGAGTTGCGCTGGCGCCTGTTCGAATTCCACGATCACTTTGACTAATTCCGGAGAAATCGTAAAGTTTGGATTGGTATCCAATTGCTCTAACGCCTTTCTTTGTTCCGAAGACAGGCTCTTTAGGATTTCTTCAGCATGATCAACTGGATTCAGCTCAAACGGGCTTTGCGCCAAAACGTTATATGGAGCACCTTGAGATAATAACATACCAACAGCTAACGTTCCTGTAAGAATCTAACTGATTTTTTTCCTCTACATACCGTATCCCCTTGTCTAATATAATTGTTTTTTCTCTCCTAATCTATTGTTTTACAAACAAGTCATTTAAAAAAGAATTCCTACGATTCCATCCACATCATCCCACATTTCTACTTTTTAGAAAATTAAACATAAGAAGTAACTTTGTAGCAATTGGTTCTACACCTACATAAAACAAAAGCACTATTCCGATCATGTGGACTAATAAGGTACAGGACAGTTTGTTTTAACATTTTTATATCGATGCAGCACTTGAAACAGCTGATATTGCTTTAATGGCCGATGACTTAGAGAAGCTACCCTATACAGTAATAGCGCCCCTACTATAATAATCGCTGTTCCAATTAAGAAAAGCATCTTTGTCTTCTTTTTGATTTTCCGGTTTATGTTTTGTCTGTGAAGTCACTAAATCCATACGTATTTCAGTACGTTATCGAATTTTTGTTGAAGAATTTGAACCGGAATAAGTTTTGAAATTAAGAAGCGCTTTTTATTTGCTTGTTACTTGCTGCAACCTTTTAACTGTAGCAAAAGAAAATGTTGGAGGACCTCTTGTTACATACGTTTTAGAGACGGTATATTTGTAGAGACTGCATACACTTGAAACACCCTTTTTACCTGATTGCAAAAGAATTGTTGGAGGATCGACATGAAAAAACTCGTCATTTTATTTACACTTTCGCTACTACTTGGTAGTTGTTCTAATTTACCGGCGAACGAAATCCCCATTAAACCAGCGCCTGTTGTGAACGCAATGGAACCTGATAATCCCAAAGAAAAAACAATCCCAATTGACGTGTCTTTAGAAAAACCAATTGTAACTAGTGTAAAACTGGTAGCCATAGGCGATATTCTTATTCACCAACCTGTCTATTGGGACGCTGCGACTCCTCAAGGCGGATATAATTTCTCTTCAATGTTTACGAAAGTGAAGCCCTTTTTAGAAGAAGCTGATATTGCCGTCGCAAACCAAGAAACGATGATTGGGGGCGCAGAACTTGGCCTCTCCGGGTATCCGTTGTTTAACAGTCCTTACGAAATTGGTGATGCTTTGAAAGAAGCTGGGATTGACCTTGTCACGCTTGCCAATAACCACACTTTAGATCGAGGTGAAAAAGGTATCAGAAACGCCCTTGCTTATTGGGATCGCATCGGGATGACTTATACAGGCGCATTCAAATCAAATGCAGATCGGGAGAATATTCGAACGGTTATTAAAGATGGAATTGGCTTTTCATTTTTATCCTATAGTTATGGAACAAATGGGTTACCCGTGCCAGAGGATAAAGAGTATTTAATCAACTTGATTGACTTGTCATTGATTAAACAAGATGTTGAAAAAGCTAAAGCCCTCTCAGATGTTGTGGTGGTTTCCATGCATTGGGGAAATGAATACGAAAAAGAACCAAACCAAATGCAACTTGATTTAGCAAAAGAACTTTCAAATATGGGTGTCGATATCATCATTGGACACCATCCACATGTCTTACAGCCGATGGATTGGATTGAACGTGTTGATGGTTCGAGAACATTCGTTATGTATAGTTTAGGGAATTTTTTATCTGCACAAGATGGACTAGAAAGAATGACTGGGGGTATTGGCGGAATAGAAATCACTAAAACAACGTCCTATGGAAAATCCGTGATTTCGTTAAGTAATCCAAGTTTCATTCCTACTTATGCGTACAATAAAAACAAAAGAAATTTCAGTATTATTCCGATGGTTCAATTAAATGATTCTTATTTGTCTAATTATCTAAGCTACTATGAGAGCACACAAGATCATATGATGACCTTAATAAAAGAATAAGTGATTGTTTAATTTCATTTTAAAGATCGAAATGTATCGATAAAATTCTGTGGATTGCTGTGAATATTAAAAGGAAATACACCTTGATTGGTGTGGAGATATAAAATCCCAGCATCTGATGATGAGAAGGGTTTGTAGGACACATCCATCACTTGATGAAGAGTGAACACTGCTCGTGCAGTTTTAACGACTTCATGTGTAATGGTCAATTCATGGTGCGTAGCAATTTTTTGCATTTGATAATAGAAATCGATGGTTCGCTCCACTTCGGTGTAAATGATTGTTACTCGTTGTGTTTCTTTGGTCATCACGCATTCCCTCCTCTTCCCTCTAATGGTACAGGAGTTATCCAGTAGATTCAAAAAATACAGTGAACCTCCTCGGAAAGTGAGGAGGTTTTTTGTTTGGGTAAGGATTCTTTTTTATGCACATTCTATTTAGGAAGTCTTTGCTTTTGCTGCGCGCTTTCGTGGTACTGCCTTTTTCTTTTTCGTTTTATCAAGTGAAGCTTGGAGAGCTGACATTAAATCTGTCACATTCGAAGGAGCAGTAGGTTGTTTTTCGGTCGCAGTAACTGTCTGATTGCCGGTCTTTTTCTCTTCAATTAATTCCATTAATGCTGTTCGATAGTCATCCGTATATTTCTCGGGTTCAAACGTAGTTGTTAATTGGTCAACGAGCATTAAAGCAGTCTCTAACTCTTTTTGAACAACGGCTGGTTCACTTGGGATATTCGGTACATCCTTAGCACTGCGAACCTCATCTGGAAAATGAATCGTTTCCATAACAAGCAATTCTTCAAAAACGCGAACAACTGCCAACTGTTCTTTCGAACGAATCATAATTTTAGCCACGCCAATTTTACCAGATTCCATCAATGCTTTTCGCAAAAGGGAATACGCTTTTCCTCCACCACTATCAGGTGCCATAAAATAACTGCGTTCAAAGTAGATGGGATCAATCTCCTCCAATTTCACAAAGTCGATGATTTCAACTGCCTTATCTTCGTTTTCTTTTTTCAACTTTTCTAGTTCTTCGTCATCCAACACTACGAACTTATTTTTCGAGTATTCATATGCTTTTACGATATCTTCACTCTGAACTTCTTTTTTGCATCCTGAACAAACCTTTTGATAATTAATAGGTGTGTTACATTCTTTGTGTAATTGTCGTAACTTGATATCTTTATTTTCAGTCGCTGTATGAAGTTTTACAGGAATATTTACGAGTCCGAAGCTTATGCTTCCCTTCCATACTGTATGCATTTGCTTACACCTACTCTTTCTTTTACTTACTATGCAATGTTTTGATCATTTTTATGTATTAGGAATGCGAATTAATCAAAAGCTACAACAAAAAGCGAGAGTAGGTAAACAATTGAAACCGATGCTTTTAACAGTGGCAACAGATATCCCTTTAGGCAAAAACTGGCTGTATGAAGCAAAGTATGATGGTTTTCGTTGCCTATTGGAGTGGGATGATAATGGGGCAATACTGAAGAGTAGGAATGGCAATGACCTTAGTGAGCAGTTTCCTGAAATTATTGGTTTTTGCCTGGAACTTCATGATCGAGTTCGTTCATTTTTACCCATAATTCTTGATGGAGAACTTGTTTATTTAATCAATAATGTTCAAAGTAATTTTTCAATCGTCCAACTAAGAGGACGTATGAGAACGCCAAGCGTTATTAAGAACCATGTTAAAGAATTCCCATGCCATTTTGTTGCATTTGATTTATTGACAGCCAAAGGAGAAAGTTACAGCGATCTTTCTTTAACAAAACGTAAGCAAAAACTAAAAAAGATATTTCAAACAATGACTCTTCCTATTTCAATTGACTATGAAGACAATCGTAAACTTCAAGCAATTGATGTTTATCACAATAGCGAAGAAATATGGAATAAGGTCACGGTAAATAACGGGGAAGGCCTCATTGCTAAACAAAAAACAAGTCTCTGGCAAAGTGATAAAAGAACCCCTCATTGGCTAAAAATTAAAAACTGGCGATATGTAACTGTTGTCCTCACGAAATATGATAAAAGTAATGGCTTTTTCCATGGTGCCATTTACGTCCATGATGATCTCGTTGAAGTGGTG
Organism: Paenisporosarcina sp. P5_A11; assembly: GCF_056400705.1. Lineage (NCBI taxonomy): Bacteria > Bacillati > Bacillota > Bacilli > Caryophanales > Caryophanaceae > Paenisporosarcina > Paenisporosarcina sp. P5_A11. The sequence goes on along the minus strand of NZ_JBFUKT010000004.1, from coordinate 49,866 downwards.
ACTTTTCGTCACGGTCTTAAAGAGGATGAACTACAAACACTCGTCACCGTATTCCAATCAAATGGTTTGAAGACTGGCGAAAACATATGGGCGTTAGAACCCTCCATTTGTGTCGAGATTGCTTGTATTGATTTCGACGGAAAACACTTAAGAGAACCTCGGTTCCATGCCTTTAACTTTGAAAAGGAACCAACCGATTGTCACTGGCAACACATGCAAAGGCAACTCTTTCCTGTCCCAGAAGCCATACAGATTACACATCCTGATAAGCCCATCTGGCCGGCAAGCTCTATTCAAAAAGACGATTATTTGCTTTATTTGCAGCATAGCTCTCCGTATATGCTCCCATTTTTACGAGACCGACTTCTAACGGTTATTCGTTTTCCACACGGAATGCTCGGTGAAAGTTTTTATCAAAAAAACGCGCCTGACTCAGTTCCTAATTTTGTAACCACTCAACAAGACGATGATATACGGTACATTATGTGTAATGATGTTGAAACCTTATTATGGCTCGGAAACCAACTTGCGCTTGAGTTCCATATTCCTTTTCAAACCATCCATACTCTTATGCCTACTGAAATCGTTTTTGACCTTGACCCTCCTTCAGTTCATGAGTTTTCTTTAGCGATTGAAGCAGCTTTGCGCATGAAAGCTATTTTCGATCAGTTTGGTCTTCAATCTTTTGTGAAAACTTCAGGTGGTAAAGGCATACAAGTTTATATTCCTTTACCAGTGAACGAATTTTCTTACGTAGACACTCGTGTATTCACGAAGTTTGTCTGTGAATTTTTATGCGAGCAAGAGCCTCAATGGTTTACTACAGAGCGATTGAAAAAGAACCGTCATAATAAATTGTATTTGGATTATGTACAACATCATGAAGGCAAAACAATCGTGGCACCATATTCTCCGAGAGGAAATGAAAAAGGCCTCATTGCGACTCCCCTCAATTGGGTTGAGGTCAATGAATCACTTAAACCTGATTTATTTTCAATTCCCGCAGTTTTAGAACGAATGAAAAACCAAGGCAATCCATTTCGTGATTTCCGATTAAAGATAGAAGAACAGAAATTCCGTGATGTTCTAAATCAACTGCAAAATCTCGATTAATCAAATAGAGTTTCTCGCGTCAACTGTCGTGAATAGTGAAAAAACACAAGGACATACTAAACATGCTAAGGAAAGGATGAAAATTCCATGGAGAAAAAGGTTTTCACTGAAGAAGATCGTGAACTATCAACTGGGGCTTTTTGGAAAAATCCAGACGGAGTTAAAACAGACAAATTAAGCTTATTCGATATGCACGAGGATATGAAATTCGTCGATGTCCTTATGGTTGATGAGTTAAATAAACAAGTAATCAATGATCCCGCACGGAAAGTAACCAAAGACCCTTCTGCCAATGAAGAAATTCATCCAAACTAACATCTTTTATCTACGAATTAAAAAACACCCACTCAAGTGTGTAATTTCTTACACATGAGTGGGTGTTTTAATTATGAACACTTTGCCACGAGGTCGCGCATTTTTATACCATTGAAAACAGAAAATAAAGATGACCAAAAGCTCGATCGCATCTCCGCCATAGTACATGATTAGTCCACCTATTTCAGACTGGGCTGATGAAATTCCACTTGGTGGATGTGCATAAATATACTTAGATAAAATACTGTGAGCAGCAAAAGCACCGACTAGTACCATTGAACGGTATGTAAAGCTTAACCGGTGTGGAGTCGGTTCCAAATAGATTATGGACATGGTGAAAAGATATCCAGCTACGAACACATGAATGTGAACGAGTATATGAATGATGATGTTCTGTTGCATCAAGACGTACAAGTCCGTGGTATAAAGTAGCCAAAGACCCCCTACGTTTAGGCTTGCTGCACAAAGTGGATTCGTAATTATTTGTACTGGCAAACTCTTCAATATACGTGTTAGACGTCTCGCAGAACGCACAGGGATTGTTCTCAAGATAAGCGTCATTGGTGTAGCTAGAACCATAAGAAGAGGTGCCAACATGCCAAGAAGCACATGACCTACCATATGCGCAGCGAAATCCTCATGCGCACGCTCCGCTAGTGGTCCGATGATGGCCATTGACGCACAGAGAATACCCACCATCCACAAAACACTTCGTACTTTTGACCATTGTTTCTTAAGTTGCCGATTAGATACAACAACAGCAGCTAAATAAAGAACTACGGCTAACAAAAAAGGTATAGCCATTATGAGTTGTAAGTTCACTTCACTTCCGGCGACATGACTGTGACTATTCCCCATTAAATTTGGCATCTCCTGGTTGGAATGAATGCAGTTTTACTCTACCAATCAGCAAAACGCCTGCTAAAATCATTGCCAACGCCGTAAGATTCCAAATCATGTCGTAAGGACGAATCTCCACACCGTAGCGAATTTGGTGCAATCCCATCCACTTATGCTGAATGGTCCCGTCGTACAACTGGAATGCCCCTCCCCCAAGAAACACACCTGCTAACCACCTTTTGAACCAATAAGCTTCCTTGCGGTGTAAGTCTGCTAATAAAAACGAAGAAGCAATGGTTGCAAACCAACTAAAAGCATGGAACAAACCATCTGAAACCAGCCCAATGTCTGTCGTTGATTTGTCGTAGAAATGGTGCCAATGTAACAGCTGATGAAACACAACTTCATCGATAAAACCGACTAGGCCTAGTCCGAATAGAATACCAGTCCATAGATTACGGGTCGCATACGTATAGCGATTGGTGAATTTTGAAGGATTAGATGAATGATTTATCTCAGCAGTCATAATATTCTCCTTTGATTGCACATCTACTGGATTACAAATCGTATTTTCCCTATGTTCACCTTTTGCTAGAAATTATATACGTTTACATGACAGGATTAATGCGGAACTTTTCTATACCATCAACCTAGTAATAAAATTGTAAAAAGAACTTAATATTCCGAAAAAATAGTTTACCAAAAAAGAATATGCTTATTTTAGAAAATAGGAGGAGTGATAACTTGAGAAAAATTCATCTAGTCATAATTATCGGTGTTATCTTTCTACTTCAAGCATGTTCTACTGGAGAATCTTCACAAGTAGACAATGAATCCGGTAAAGAGAGCAAAGTATTAATAGTAGCGAGGAAATCAGATGTTACTAATCTAGATCCTCATTTTATTGTCGATGTATCGACGGCTAATGTATTATACGAAAAGGTCTATGAAACTCTAGTGATTCCAAATGATAATATGGAACCCCAACCTCATTTAGCTACAGAATGGGAACAACTAGATGAAACAACTTGGGCATTCACATTACGAGATGATGTTGAGTTTCATGATGGGACTAATTTTAATGCGGACGCAGTAAAGAAAACATTTGATCGCCTACTCAATCCAGAGACTGCTTCTCCTCAAGCTAGTAAGCTTGGAATGATTAAAGAAGTCGAAGTAGTAGATGACCGACATGTCATCTTCCATTTATCAACACCCTATGCACCTCTATTGTCTATACTGGCTAGTAATGAAGGTAGTATCTTAAACCCAGAAATTTTAGAGAAAGATCCAGAGTCATTAAAGAAATCTGCAAACGGGACAGGACCTTTTGTCTTCGAGGAATGGAAATCTGGTCAAGTCGTGAAACTTTCAAAAAACAAAAAATACTGGGGAAAAGAACCTAAAGTTGATGGAGTTGAATTTAGAATAATTCCAGAAGATACAACGCGTCTAGGCATGGTTGAAAGAGGAGAAGTCCATATAATGGACCAAGTTCCCCTCAATGAAATAGAAAGAGTTGAAGCTTCAGATTCACTAAAGTTATATCGAAATGAAGGTTTAGGTGTTGAGTTTATAGGATTTAACGTACAGAAAACACCTGTTAATAACGTGGCGTTAAGAAAAGCAATTAGCTATGCCATTGATCAGGAAGCAATATTATCAGGAGTGTTTAACAACGTAGGTTTACTGAGTAATTCAACCATGAGTCCCAAAGTGTTTGGTTATTCTGATCAACTTACTGGACCATCGTACGATTTGAATAAGGCCAAACAATTCTTAAAAGAATCTGGTGTGTCAGAAGGTACACGATTAACCTTATTAACAGCAGATCGAGCTGAAAGAATTAGCTTATCTGAGGTTGTACAATCTCAGTTGAAAGCGATAGGTCTCGAGGTAGATATTAAAGTACTTGAATATGGAGCTTATATAGAGGCCAACTCAAATCAAGAAGGTCACCTCTTTATTGGTAGTTGGGGAAATGCTACTGGAGATGGAGATTATAACCAATACAATTTATTTCACTCGAGCTCACAAGGATCTTCAGGTAATTATCAATACTATTCAAATCCTATAGTGGATAAATTATTAGATCAAGCACGTCAAGAGAGTGACCCAGACAAACGCAATGAAATTTATGCAGAAACACAACAAATTGAATTAGATGATGCAGCATATGTTCCAATCAGAAGTTACGAAAACTTAGTTGTTTATCATCCCTCAGTAAAAGGAATTAAGTTAAACCCTATTGCTTACTTAATGTTAGGCGATGTAGAACTAACAGAATAAATAAGAGTCAAACTTAAAAGATTTCCTTTTAAGTTTGACTTAATTTTTTCGTTCGTATAATTCTATTCTTGCAAATAACATAAATACGATAGAGAAAAGCAATGAGATAATAAAACTTACCCATATTGATTGGAGAGATGTTAAATCAGGAAATAACGTTAAACTAAGTATCCATCCGAATAGGATCGAATATGGTAACATTCTAGAAATTGTACGCTTTGAAAAAATAAGAAATAACATTACAGGAATTACCGCTGCATATAGATGTCCATAGAAGAATAGGAAATCTAGTAAACTAAATTGTATAAAATGAGTAATAATTAATAAGATAAGAAGTAAAATTCCAGAGAAAACGTATGATTCCTGTCTCATTTGTTTATCCGTCATTCGAGGTTTAAACGGAAGGCGAATGTGTTTGATAAAGTGAACAGTCGTTGCATGAAGCTCTGCATGTACTGTCGTGGATAAAGTACCAAAACAAAATAAAAAGAATATGATGGACAGAAAAAGCGGTTCTATTTTTGTCATTAATTGGAATAGTAGCGAATAAGTTTCACTAAATGTCCCTTCAAAAATGACAATCAACAACATGGCAGAAAGTGCGATTGGAATGGTACTCCATACAAATGCGGTTGACCAAAAAGTAAGTCGCAATTTTTTTTGTTCAATCATATAAAGCCTTTGCCAGGTAGATCGATCTGTGAGCACCTGACCGAAACCAACTAACATAAACGTTAGGATAAAATAGTAAGCTTCTTGATTTTTTATAAACAATAAATATGGATGGTATAAGCGGATTCCATCATAAACTGTAAACGCGCCTTCTTGAATAAAAAAATACATAGGAATAAAAATAATTGCAGCAAAGATAAAAAAAACAGAAATCCCTTCGAATCGTCGTATCCACTTCATACCACCTACTCCTGCAATTAAGAAGCAGTACAGGAAAAAGAAAAAAATAGAAATCGTAAAAGGAATATTAAATAATAAATCAAATAATACCGCTGCTCCTATGGCTTGCATAAATAAGGAGTCTAAACCCAGAAAAAGAATAATGATTGTCATAATCCAATAGCCATCTTTTTTAAGACGATGTTTAAATAAATCCCCTATCGTTTCAAAATTCGGAAATCTTATTCTTATTTTATTGGCCACAATACCAAACAAAAATATCGACAAAGCCCCGGCTAAGGAATAACCAATACCCCCTAATAGACCGTATTTCACAAGAGACTCGGGTGACGATAGAATAGCATTCCCAGTTATCCAACGGGCCAATAAACTCATCATTCCAGTTGAAACCCCAAATACAATTGATCCAGTAATATAATGCCTATATGTTTTCATACTACTGATTTTCCGTTCTTTTAGGATTTATACGAAATTCTGAAGGTGTCACTCCGAATTGCTTTTTAAACATGGCGCTAAAGTAATGTTGACTATTAAAACCAGCCTTTTCTGCAATAACGGCCATACTCATATCTCGTTGGTTTATTAGCAGTTTTTTTGCCATTTCTAACCGATATGCATTTAAATAATCCGCAAAACCAATCCCAATTTCTTCATAAAACTTTCGACTTAAATAGTTTGCATTTAAATGAATTCTATTTGCAACGAAACTAAGGCTTAACTTTTCGTGATATTCTTCTCGAATAATGCTTAGAACTTCTTGCATGGAATCATTTTTCGAACTCCACTTTTGATATTTTTCGAGGAGACCTAAAAGTTCGCTTTCTACGATGGGCTTTGTTAAATAATCATTTACACCTATTCTTAACGAAGCCTTTGCGTATTCAAACGATTGAAAGGCAGTTACCATGATAATATCTAGTTCATAGTTCTTTTTTAATTCTTTTGCTAGCTCTAATCCATTTTTACCTGGCATCTGAATATCTAAAAAAGCCAGCGAAATTTTAACCTTTCCAGCTAACTGAAGTGCTATTGAAGCATCTTGTGCTTTGTAGAATGTCCAGTTTGGAAACTGGGCCTTCATGAGATATTCTAATTGGTCTAATTCCAAAACTTCATCGTCTACAAGAAGAATGTTCATTTTTGCTCCCCCACTCTTCAATTACTTCGTAAATGGAAATTTCACTTCTACTAATGTTTCATTCTCAATATGTATCATTTTTAATGATGTTACTTGGTCAGCAAATATCAGTTCCAATCGTTTCTGTATGTTTCTCATACCATAGCCCTCATCTTGTAAAGCATATTCTTTTTTTTCATTTATAGGTTCAATGAGATGTGTATTCCAAACTTCAATGTACATAAACCCGTCCGTTTGGAAAACATTAATTTTCAACATCGATGGGCCAATATTTTTCTCGATACCGTGCTTAAAAGCATTTTCCACAATCGTTTGTATGACAAACGGAGGTATCAAAGCTTGCTCACAGTTTTCTTCCACCTTTTTCATTACAGTAAGTCGATCTCTGAATCGTAAACGTTGGATTTCCAAATAATTTTCCACATAAGATAATTCATCTTCTATCTTAATAAGCATTGCATGTGAAATATATTTAAATTTAAAAAATTTAGCCATAACTTCCAAACCTTTAATCAGTTCTTCTTTGCGGTCTAAACGTGCCAAACTTAGCATTGTATTAAGTGTATTGAAAAAGAAGTGTGGTTGAATTTGTTGATTTAACTGATCATAATTTGCATGTTGCAATTCTTTTTCTAAGACAAGCTTCGAAGCTTCTTTTTGTAGATTATCAATTTGTCTCTCAAAAATCATAACAAATGAAAGTGTAAAAGCTCCCACTAAAGGAGCTAATACACAAATTAAGACGTATAATGAAAAAGTTTCTAAAGGCATCATTATATATACGTCCTTCCTTATATAAAATGTAATCTATCTCATTTTAATCATACCAATTAGTGAATAAAAATTCTATTGGGCATTAAGAGGATAATTCTTCAGCATAATGGCAAGCAACTGAATGACTACTCTCTAATTCTCTTAATTTCGGTTCTTCTTTTCTGCAAAGGTCGGTGGCAAAAGGACAACGTGTATTGAATCTGCAGCCTACAGGTGGATTCAGTGGTGATGGGACATCTCCTTTTAAAATAATACGGTCTTCCCTCTTTGTTTGATCAGTTACAGGAATAGCTGAAAGTAATGCTTTTGTATACGGATGCAATGGATTATTGAATAGTGAAGATTTATCAGCAATTTCAACAATCTTTCCTAAATACATAACCATAACTCGATCTGATATATGTCGAACTACACTTAAATCGTGAGAGATAAATAAAAACGTAAGATTTAAATCTTTTTGGAGCTTTTTGAGCAAGTTCAAGATTTGTGCGCGAATGGATACATCTAGTGCAGAGACAGCTTCATCACATATTATAATTTCAGGATTAACCGCTAGCGCTCTAGCTATTCCAATTCTTTGTCGTTGTCCACCTGAAAATTCATGGGGGTACCTTTCAAGATACTCAGGTCGTAAACCAACATGGTTCATCAATTCTAACATCCGCGCTTCTCTCTCATTAGGAGGTAGTACCTTTTGAATAGCCATTGCTTCATATAACATTTGACGAATCGTTCTTCTTGGATTTAGTGAAGCATAAGGATCCTGGAATATTACTTGAATATCTCCTCTTACTTTTCGAAGTTCTTTTTTGCTCATTTTCGTAAGAGACTCATCTTTAAATAAAACGTCTCCACCTGTGGGTTCATCTAAACGTAAAATTGATCTTCCGGTTGTAGACTTCCCACATCCTGATTCACCGACAATACTTAACGTCTCTCCAGGAAAAAGTTCAAAACTAATTCCATCTACAGCTTTGACCACTTGTTTTGCTTGAAAAACCACTTCTCTTTTTAGTGTGAAATGCTGCTCTAACTCTGTCACTTTTAGTAAGGGTTTTTTATCTATCAGAAGGCTATTCATGTTGTCACCAACTCTTTTGTTAAACTAACTTTCCATTCATTCGTATACTGCCAACATCTTACTTTACTTTCTTCATCATACTGGATTAAGTCTGGTTGTTTTTCACTACAAACACTTCTCGCAAATGGACATCTTTCAGCAAAACGACACCCTTCTGGATAATCATATGGACTTGGTACGGTCCCTTCAATAATTTGAAGTTCATCTTGGTCTTCATACAATTTCGGAAGAGACCCTATTAACCCTTGGGTATAAGGATGAAGAGGATTTTTAAATAACTCAGCAGTGTTTTGGTGCTCGACAATTTGCCCAGCATACATGACCGCAACTTGATCGCACATTTCTGCTACTACACCTAAATCATGTGTAATAAAAATAATTCCCATTCCAATTTTCCGTTGGAGGTCCTTCATTATTTCCAGTATTTGCGCTTGAATTGTAACATCTAGTGCCGTTGTGGGTTCATCCGCTATTAGAACTTCCGGTGTGCATGCTAATGCCATGGCAATCATGACTCGCTGCCTCATACCACCACTTAGTTGAAATGGTTCTTGTTTCGCTCTTTTCTCTGGCGAAGGGATTCCTACTAATCCAATCATTTCTACTGATTTAGCCCAAGCAGCCTTTTTAGATAAACCTTGATGTAATCGCAATGCCTCTGCAATTTGTTCTCCTACGGGAATAACTGGATTCAAACTGGTCATCGGTTCCTGAAATATCATTGAAATTCGATTTCCCCTAATTTTTCGCAATTCCGCATTAGACATGGTAACTAAATCCCTGCCATTCAATAAAACTTCACCGTCTACAATTTTTCCTGGTGGAGATGGGATTAGTCTTAATATAGATAAAGATGTCATTGATTTACCACATCCTGATTCCCCGACAATTCCAAGAGTTTCTCCTTTTCTTAATACAAAATCGACTCCGTCAACAGCTTTTGCTATTCCTTTACTCGAAATAAAGTGTGTTTTTAAGTTCTTCACCTCTAAGACAACATCATTACTCATGGCTTATACCTCCTAGTTTAAATCGATTCGTTTATTGAAAACTCTGTACAAAGTATCAACTAGTAGATTCACGAAGACAAAAACTAGAGAGGCTACCAAAACGCCACCTTGTACCATTGGAATGTCTCTCGTTCGAATTGAATCAACAATCATTCTCCCTAGTCCATTAATAGCAAATACGGATTCTACTAATACAGTTCCTCCAAGTAAGCTCCCAAACTGTAGACCTACAACCGTAATGACGGGGATTAATGCATTTCTTAGAGCATGTTTGTAAATAATTACGTGTTCTTTAAGTCCCTTTGCCCGTGCTGTACGAATATAGTCTTGCCCAACAACTTCTAACATACTTGATCGAGTCATACGTGCAACAATAGCTGCTCCTCCTGCCCCAAGTGTAATAGCAGGTAAAACGATATGAGCCATGCTATCCCACCCTGCAACAGGGAGCCACTGCAACTTAATAGAGAATATATACATAAGTAATAAACCTAACCAGAAACTTGGAAGAGATATACCTAACAGCGCTACGAGCATAACTCCGATATCAGAGAATGAATACGGTTTCACTGCTGAGATAATACCAGCTATCAACCCTAGAACTACCGTAATAAGAATACTGAAAAAAGCCAGTTCCATGGTTATGGGTAAACGAATCATAATCTCTTCCAATACAGGCTGATTATTTTTTAATGAATGACCTAAATCACCTTGAAAAATATTTCCAATATACGAAAAATACTGTTCATGGAGTGGTTTATTTAATCCTAAGTCTTCTCTCAATTCCTCAACTGTTTCTTTAGATGCCCCTTCTCCAGCTAAAATAACAGCTGAATCTCCTGGAACCATTTGCATAATGAGAAATACCACTAAGGTAACACCCAAGATGACCGGAACAATTTGCATTAAACGCTTTAATATAAAAAAGATCATGAGTATTCCTCCTTTTATTTTTTCATTCTTGGATCTAAAGCATCACGCAAACCGTCCCCAAACAAGTTAAAACCTAATACTAATATTGAAATCATGATACCAGGGAAAATCGCCATATAAGGTGCGCTAAATATAAAGTCACGTCCACTAGATAACATTGCTCCCCATTCAGGCGATGGGGGCTGCGCACCTAAACCTAAAAAGGATAATCCTGCTGCTGATAGAATGGCTGTCGCCAGTCTCATAGAACCTTGTACAATAATGGGCGACAATATATTAGGGAAAATATGACGAAATATAATAATGAAATCATTAGCTCCTAATGTTCTAATTGCATCAATATATTCTAATTGCTTAACTTCCATCGTTGACCCTCGTACAATTCTTGCAAATAAAGGAATAGAGAATACCCCTACAGCAATTGTTACATTTATTAAACTAGGACCCAGTGCACTAATAATTGCTAATGCTAATAGAATTCCAGGGAATGCTAGCATGACATCTAAACTTCTGCTAATGATTGTGTCCACCCATTTACCGTAATATCCCGCGATTAAACCAAGAAGAATTCCAAAAAATGCTCCGAAAAATACAGAAGAAAAACCAACGCCCAACGATAAGCGTGAGCCGTAAAGAATTCGACTAAGAATGTCGCGTCCTTTGTCGTCTGTACCCATCCAATGTGCAAACGATGGAGATTGTAATTTCTCTTGCAAATTAATGGTATAAGGATCATAAGGAGCTAGTACAGGAGCTAATAATGTCATTGATATGTATAGAAGTATGATGATACCGCCTACAACAGCTGCCTTGTTTTGACCGATACTTGTATAGAAAGATTTTCGTTTCTCTCTACGAACTTGCCTTCTTGCTAGCATCAAATCTGCTGTTTCTACTATAGATGTGTTAACAGTCATTTATTAATCCTCCTCGTTTTATCCTTTTCGTTTATAAGGTAATTTCAAGATAGATAAAAAGAGAAGGAATGTAAATACAAATAGAGAGAGTAGTCAAAAAATTTAAAAAACAAGTCAATATCGTGTAAATATGTTCTTTTTCTTTTCTTTATAATTCAATTTAGAAGTACAAATAAATTGTTGGAGGGAAAAGTTAATGAAGAAGGTTCGATGGATTCAATTTATTTCATTACTATCAATATTGATGCTTCTGATGCAAGCGTGTTCTACTGGTTCATCAGAAGAAAAAGACAACAAGGACGACAATAACTCAGCTAGTAATTCTGAAAATGGCGGGATTCTAAAAATTGTTCGTCTATCAGATGCAACTGGTCTTGATCCTCATTTCATAACGGATATTCCTTCAGCTAATATCGTTCATGGCAAAGTGTATGAAACGCTCGTTTCTTTTGACAAAGATATGAAGATTACACCACGTCTAGCAAAGGAATGGGAACAAACAGACGAGTTAACATGGGAATTCACTTTACAAGAGGGCATCGTATTCCATGATGGAACACCTTTTAATGCAGAAGCTGTAAAAATAACGCTCGAAAGATTGTTAGATCCTGCAACCGGGTCACCACAAAAAGATAAACTAGGTATGATTTCAGAAGTAATCGCTAAAGACGATACACATTTGACGATTAAATTGTCCGAGCCTTATGCTCCATTGCTTTCCATACTAGCTAGTAATGAAGGTAGTATTATTAGTCCAAAATCAATTAAAGAAACACCTGATGAATTAGCTACGCATCCAGTAGGAACAGGACCTTTCATTTTTGATTCTTGGAAATCCGGACAACAAATTACTTTAAATAAAAACGAAGAATATTGGGGCGAAAAAGTTAAAATTGATAGCGTTGAATTTAAAGTTATTCCTGAAGATGCTACGCGCCTTGCAATGATTGAAAGCGGTGAAGCACACATTTCTGATCAGGTTCCTGTAACAGAAATTGATAGAATCGAAAATTCGGATACTCTAAACCTTTTCAGAACGGACGGATTGGCTGTTGAATATGTAGGCTTCAACACCACAAAAGCACCTTTTGACAATGTTCTAGTGCGTCAAGCAGTTAGTTATGCAATCGAAAGAGAAGCTATTATTAAAGGTGTTTACAACGACATTGGAACACTGGCAAATGTAGCGATGAGCCCAAAAGTTTTTGGTTACAGCAAAGATGTGAAAGCCTATCCATATGATGTCAATAAAGCTAAAGCATTACTGAAAGAAGCTGGATTAGAAAACGGTATTAAAATCAAACTGTTAACGAGCGACCGAAAAGAACGCATTAATATGGCTGAAGTTATTCAATCCCAGCTAAAAGGTGTGGGTGTTGATGTAGAAATTCAAGTTATGGAATATGGTTCATATATCGAACAAGTAGATAGTGGAGAGCATCAAATGTTTATAGGTGGTTGGGGTAATGCTACAGGTGATGGCGACTACAATCAGTATAATTTGTTCCACTCTAATTCTATTGGTTCTCCCGGAAACCATTTCTATTACCAAAACCCTGCTGTCGACAAACTAATTGAACAAGGCCGAGTTGAAACTGATGCCAATAAACGATTAGAAATTTACGAACAATCGATGCAAATCGAAATGGATGATGCCGTTTATGTTCCAATAAGAAACTATGAACATTTAGCAGTTTACAATAATAATGTTGAAAACTTTTCGTTAGACGCGTCAAATTACCTGATTTTGAATGAAGTAACAGTAAAATAATTAGGATAAGAGACTGTTTTTTACAGTCTCTATCATCCAATTGGGAGGTCAAATTAAATGAAGTCTCTTCTTATTAAAAATGCATTACTCGAAACTGGTTTTACTTATGAAAATTCACGTGCAGTCCATACTGAAACAGAATTATTTGATGTATTAATACAAGATGGGAAAATTACTGAAGTTGGAAAAGATATTCAGTTTTTAGACTGTGAAGTGTTAGAGGCTAATGGGAAACTGTTAATGCCTGCTTTTAGAGAGATGCACATTCATGTCGATAAAACTTATTTTGGTGGCCCTTGGAAAGCCTGTAAACCTATCACAAATGGCATCCTTACAAGGATTGAAGAAGAACAAATATTAYTACCCGCCCAACTTCCTTTTGCTCAAGAACGAGCTGAAACTATGATTAAATGGTTAATTTCTCAAGGTCACACTCATATTCGTTCTCACTGCAATGTAGATCCTCAAATTGGAACGAAACATATAGAAATCACTCAAGAAGCTTTCAATCAGTTTGATGATCAAGTTACATACGAGATTGTTGCTTTTCCACAACACGGCTTATTACGCTCAAACGTTGAACCTTTAATACGTGAAGCAATGCGAATGGGCGCAACATTAGTTGGTGGACTTGATCCCTCTGTAATTGACCGTGATATCGATCGTTCCTTAAACCTAACGATGGATATTGCAGTGGAATCTGGAAAAGGCATAGACATGCATATCCATGATCCAAACTCTTTAGGCGCTTTTGAATTTTATAAATTAGCAGACCTAACAAAACAAGCTAACAAAGTAGGACAAGTTACCATTAGTCATGCTATAGCTTTAGGAGATTTACAAGGTAAGGAACTAGATGAGCTCGTAGCTGCACTTAACGAAGCTAAGATTGATGTTACCTCAACTGTACCAATTAATCGGCCAACTATTCCAATCCCATATTTACATGAAAATGGAGTACCTGTTTCACTTGGTCATGACAGCTTGACTGATCACTGGTCCCCCTTTGGCACTGGGGATACAGTTGAAAAATTAAGTATGTTAGCTCAAAGATTCAAATTTATAGATGAGTATTCATTAAATCGTTGTTGGAAATATGCATCGGGAGGAATTATGCCTCTTAGTGATACTGGTGAAAGAGTATGGCCTCAGAAAGGGGATCTCGCAAATGTTCTTCTTCTTGATGCGGTCTGCTCTGCTCAAGCAATTGCAAGACAACGCCCTATTACGCATGTTATTTCTAAAGGGAGCCTTGTCTATAAAAATGAGGATGTTCTAATGAAGGAGGGAACAAAATGAGTAAGGTAAAATGGCTTTCTAATGTGAAGTTAGAGACTGGTGAAAGAATGTTAGACAATGGAACAGTAGCAACTGAAACTGCACTTTTTCACCTTAAAATCGAAAATGGTAAGATTGTTGAACAATTAAGAGGGAATGAAAAAATTCCTGTTGGACAAGAAGTTATTGATATGAAACAAAAATTGGCGGTACCTACGTTTAAAGAAATGCATAATCATTTAGATAAAACCTATATGACACTGGATTGGAAAGCTTGTATACCTGTTTCAAATTTAAAAGAAAGATTAGCCTTTGAGGCCGCTGAGTTAACTTCTCTTTCTGACACTGCTCAACAAAGAGCAACGAAAATGGTAGAGACTCTTCTCGAAAAAGGTTCAACTCATATTCGAACACATGTGAACATCGACCCTTATATTGGGCTGAAAAATTTAGAAGGCGTAACGGCAGCGCTTGAGTCGTTTAAAGGCAAAGTGACTGCTGATATAATTGCTTTTCCACAACATGGACTTTTACGTGAATCTGTTCCCTCACTCATGCGGGAAGCAATGAGAAGCGGAGCGACCATGGTCGGAGGACTGGATCCAGCAGGAATAGATAACGCAATTGAAAAATCATTATTTGTAACGATGGATATTGCAACAGAATTTAATGCAGATGTAGATATTCACCTCCATGATGGTGGTTTCGTGGGATATTATACAGCAGATAAATGGATCGACATCGTCGAAGATGCCAACTATAAAGGGCGAACTGCTTTAAGTCATTCCTTCTGCTTAGGTGATATTCCAGTTTCTCAGCAAGAGTTAGTGGCAACCCGCCTTGCTGAACAAGATGTTGCCATTATGTCTACTATTCCTATTAATCTCGGTAGAATTATTCCACCTATCGATCTTTTAGATGCACATGGTGTAAAAGTTCATTTTGGTTGCGATGGTTTTTATGATTCTTGGAGCCCATATGGAACTGGAGATGTACTGGAAAAAGCTACTCGTTTTTGTGAACTGACACGCAAGATTGATGAAAAATCACTTAGAAATTCACTTAAATGGGTTACTGGTGGAATTGTTGCTTTAAATGATGACGGGCAAAAGGTCTGGCCAAATATTCAAGACGATGCAAGTTTCGTATTTTTTGATGCTGCATCTTCAGCAGAAGTCGTTGCCAGAAAACCGAATAACCGCTTAATTATGGTAATGGGTGAATTATTATCATGACACCCGTATTATTTTAAAATGAAAAAGGGAAAGAGTCCCCCTCTCTTTCTCTTTTTCATTTTTCATCCCACTGAAGGGTAGGAATTATATACGTTATGAATAAACAATGGGTCACTTATATAATCCTTTTATTTTGTGTCGTTGCTTGGGGTAGCAATTTTGTCTTTGGTTCTATTTTGGTTAAAGTTTTTGACCCTAGTTTAATTGCATTTTTTCGATTAATGTTTATATTGATATTCTTATTTTTCATGACATTTAGAATCAATAAAACTAAGAAATTAACTTTACACAACTACTTTTGGTTAGCGATTGCAGGTTTAATTGGTGTTTCCTTGAACCAATGGAGTTTTTACGCAAGTCTCCAATTTACCGAACCTGTTACTGCTTCATTGATCCTTGCCCTATCCCCAATCGTCACTTCTTTGATTTCTTCTTATTGGTTTAAAGAAAGAAAAACATTCCGATTTTGGGGAGGATCTCTCGTGGCTCTGTTAGGTGTTTGGTTAGTAATCACAAAGGGTTCATTTCTTGTACCTAGTATTGGAAAAGGTGAATTATTAATTGGATTGACGATGCTATCATTTTCTGTTTTTTTGATTTTTGTTCAACATTTATCTAAAACTATTCATCCCGTAACCATCACTTGGTATAGCAATGTATTCGGATTGATAGGATTACTTCCATTTGTCCCTTGGGAAGATACTCATCGTGTATGGTCCGTTCCTTTTTCTTATTGGATATTACTTATTGTTACTGCCATTGTTATGCATGGACTTTGCACCTATATGTGGAATAACTCCATTCATAAAGTCGGTGCTTCAAAAGCAGCACTTTTATTGAATCTTGAACCGTTTGTAGCTATGGTTTTTGGTTTCTTCATACTCGCACATACCATCCAAACTCTTCAACTTGTCGGTGCATTCATCATTGTCATGGGCGTTTTCATATCACTTCGAACAAAAAGAGAGACGATTTAACCCTGTTGTGAACTGAGCCCTTATTAACGGACAGTTTAATAAAAATGCACCTTAAAATTCATGTTGCGATTAGATGACTTCGGTATTGTTCCGGAGTCATCTTTTTTAAGTTCCATGCTTATTGAACAAAATAACTACCCTCAAAAAGTCCTATTCCTCCTTTTAATATGCACTAGAATATACTCCCTACTTGATGTAAAATAATCATTATAATTTTCTATTTTTTACCATGAAATTAAGTAGTTATTCACATTGATGAAAGTAGGAACAAGCCACTTGATGAAAGATTTAGCATTACATATATCATTACTAATTTCGTATCTTTTTATTATAGGGCAGTTGGTTAGATTCTTTTCAAGAAGAAATGCCTCTAGCAATTTCTCAAACAGTAAAATACAAATCATTGCTGGGCTTTTACTTGGTTTTTTAGGAATTATTCTTATCTACTTTGGTATTGATCTTAATGAACAAGTCATCATAGACTTCAGACATATTCCGATCATCATTGCTGGAACTTTTTTTGGTTTCCCTGCAGCTATTTTGTCGTCCATTCTAATTGCAATCATGCGCTTATTTGTTGGTGGGATTAACGAATTTTCATTGTCGTCTTCTTTCTTTATATTATTAATTGGAATTGTTACGGGTTTTTTCTCGAGATTATCTTTTAGAAAAGAAAGTAAGATGTTATTACTCACTTTGATGAGCACAATCCTTATTTACGTCACTTATTATGTAAATCTGACGTTTCTTTCAGATAGCGGGAAGCAATTTGCTGAAATTTCCCAGATCTATTGGGCTTTCTCTTTATTTGGGAGTGTTTTTGCTTTTTATGTAGCCAAATATATTTTTTGGAGCATCAAGGTATTTGTAGAACTTGAAAACACAAAAATTAGACTCTCCACTTTCATTTCACATTTAAATTCTGGGGTAATTGTTGAAACGCCAGATCGTCGTATAGAAATTGTTAATGAAAAATTTTATGACCTATTTCATATTCCAAAAAAAGAAAATCTAGTAGGTTTACATGCCGAGAAATTATTAATCGACCGGTATTATGAACTAGTAAACACCAAAGAAACTGTTTTAAATGAAGAAGTTCTGCTTGGAGACGGTCGGGTTATTGAACGTGATTTTATCCCAATCACATCACCAAATCAAAGGAGTTTAGGGCATTTATGGAACTTTCGAGATATAACAGATCGTAAAGATGATGAAAAAAGAACTTTTGGTTCGAAAGAGAACTATAAACGACTGCTTGAACAGTATCAGTCAGTTATTGAAAATGTGAAAGAAGTTATTTTCCAAACGGATGTAATGGGAAATTGGACTTTTTTAAACAAGTCTTGGACAGAAATAACTGGTTATTGTGCAGAAGAATCTTTGGGTCAATCATTTTTAAAATTTGTCCACTCTGATGAGCAAAACCGCCTTAATGAATGGTTTGACTCTCTCATCCATGAACGCAACGATGAATACAAATGCGAAGTCCGTTACGTGACGGAAAGTGGGACAACCAAATGGATTGAGATGTTTGCGAGACTTACATTTGATACACAAGGAGAAATCATTGGTACTTCGGGGACGCTATTTGATATTACAAATCGCAAACAGATGGAAATTAAAATACTCGAAAATGAACAGCTGTATAAATCATTATTTCAACATAACCAAAGCCCTTCATATTTGTTGGATACTAGAGGGGTTTTCACACAAGTTAACGATGCTACGGAATTGGTTACTGGATACACAAGAGAAAAACTCGTAGGAACGTCCTTTGCTCCCTTAATTTCCAAAAACTTTGTCGAGGATACAATTTCGTATTTTAAGAGGACTCTTAACGGTGAATCTTTGACATTTGAGACTGAAATTAAGACAAGAGATGGCAATAAAGTTAGATTAAATATAAATATTTCGCCTATTATTATAAATGAGAAGATTACAGGCGTGATCGGTATGGCTTATGATATTACAAAAGAAAAAGTAGCCGAAAGAAAGTTGATTGAAAGTGAACATAGGTATCGCAGTCTAATTGATCTTTCGCCAGAAGTGATTTTTGTTCACAGTCGTCATCAAATTGAATTTATTAACCATAAGGTAGTTGAATTTATTGGTGCGAAGAGTATTGACGATTTAATAGGAAAAACAGTTTTTGATTTCCTACACCCAGACGATCGACGAACTGCCGTATTTAACATGGCATTAGGATTTAAAAATGAAAGTCTTTTAATCAAAAATAGTGAGCTCCGTTTGATTCGGTTTGATGGGAAAGTGGTCATTGCGAATGTGGGTGCTACCCTTATTGAATACAATGGGAAACCTGCAATTATGGGGGTTATTCATGATATTACCGAGAAAAAAGAGATTGAAAGGCAACTGGTTGAAGCGAATGAAATGTTACACGAAATCTCTAAATTAGATGGATTGACTGGCATCCCTAATCGCCGCTCTTATGATGAAAAGTTACAACAAGAATGGGAACTTGCGTTAAGCAATAACCAATCTATTTCACTCCTGATGATAGACATTGATTATTTTAAATTGTACAACGATGCTTATGGACATCAACAAGGTGATAATTGTTTACAAGAAGTAGCGAAGTCATTACAACAAGAAATAGAGCAATCTGGTCATTTTGTTGCAAGATATGGTGGCGAAGAGTTTTCAGTGATTCTACGTGATCGAGATGAAAAGAGCACATTCCAATTAGCGGAAACACTTCGGTCGAACATTGAAGCACTCAACATTCCACATGTTCATTCATCCATTGGGCCCTTTCTTACCATTAGCATTGGGATGGCCAGTTTCCGGCCAACTTCTGACGTATCCATACATGATTTAATGAATTATGCTGATCGAGCTCTCTATGAAACAAAGAGAAATGGACGAAATACTATCCACACAAATTGATAATGTATAAGAAATATTACCGGTTTGCAATAGATAACCAGACTGACTCATTCGTTTGTTAAAACGACCGAATGAGTCAGTTTTTATTTACATGCTTTATATGTTTCTCCTCCCATTATGTTGGTTCGAAGTCTTTATATTTTCTTGAATGAAATGGTAGCCATTATCAGTAATTAAGGGTAACCAAATTTCTGGTTACCCTCAAAAATTAAGCTTTTACTACAAATGTTTTACAATCCGTTTCTTCACTATTGGATGCTTTTCTTCCCTTATGACTGACTACATAAATGGCACTAGCACGGCATTTGTTTCCATCGCCCCAATAATTGCAGTTATTTACTTCACATCGAACATCTTGAGCCATAATATCACACCTCCTTCGTAGTTATGGTTTACAACTTTAAGGAGTCTGATACTTGTTTCGAGTGGAATGTTATTATGCATATGTTAATCAAGAAATTGCCAGTGTTATATCATCTTTACGAATGAGAGTAGACTTTTATAGTTTAAAATTTATATATCTTTCCTAAATCATAATCAGCTTATTCAAAAACGACATTATCAAACAAAAAAGGCGATACTCTCTAGTTACAGAGAAGTAATCACCTTTATATAAAACTTTCTATTATACTTCCACTTCTATTCCTACACCCGCTTCTTTCGCTTTCGCATAGACGCCTTTTGATACTGCCAGATCAAAATAGGCGGCTCCAACTGATTTGAAGAAAGTGATTTCTTCTTGAGCTTGTCTTCCTGATTTCTTTCCGACAACTAGTTCTCCGATTTGTGCATGGAGACCATCAAACGACCACTTGCCACTATTGGCAGCATGCATAAGCTCACCCGCTTCATCTTTAACTCCGGCTAAGTCATCTACGACAATTTTGTCTGAACTTAAAACAGTAGTTTCATCCACTTCTCGCATATGGGGTAAATAAGAACCGACCCCATTAATATGAGTGCCTGGTCGTACGTCAGAGCCATTGAAAACTGGTTCATTTGAACGTGTAGCACAACAAATTATATCTGCTTGTTGCACTGCTTTTGAGACATCCGTTTCTACTTCAAAAGGTATTTCTACACCGTGGACACGTAATTTCTCTCCGAACGCTTCGGCTTTCTCTACTGTACGGTTCACCAGAATAATTTTTTCGATGTCACGAACCGCTAGCACACCGAGTACTTGTTCAAAGGCCATAGCACCTGTACCAATTACACTTAGTATGCGACTATTTTCCTTCGCTAAATAGCCTGTCGCTATGCCGCTAAGTGCACCTGTACGCAATCTAGTTAAATACGATGCGTTGATCATCGCGAGGTGCTCCCCATTCGTGGCATCAGACAATAACACCACGCCTTGTGTGGTTGGTTTTCCATTCGCAGGATTATCCGGGAAAATCGTTACAACTTTTACCGCAGATACTTCGGAAACTAAATCCGCACTCGGCATATATAAAGCCGAAGCTTCGTATGCAGGGAAATCGAAAACGGTACGATGTGGATTATTTATTTTCCCTGCCTCTTTTGCCTTCAACATCGCAGTGATGTCTTGAATAGCATCGGTCATTTTATATAATTGCTGAATTTGTTTTTCATTTATAACGAGCATGGCCATTCCTCCTATAAGAAAATACGAAAGCGTTTAAAGATGGACATAGTATGAGAAAAAGAGCCGCTTACGCACGGCTCTCTTTTACTATAACGCTTTTTTCTACTTGTTTTTGACTGCGATCTTTTACTGCCCAAATGGACACTAGGGAAATAACTGCTGTAAAGATAATGTATATAGCTACTGGTATATACGAGTTATCAAAACGAACTAGTAATGCAGTGGCGACAAGTGGTGCTGTACCACCCGCTACTGCGGCACCGATTTGATATCCTAGTGAAATGCCTGTGTAACGAATTTTCGCATCAAAGATTTCAGAGAACATAGTTCCAAGAACTGCAGTGATTGGCGCCCAAATAATTCCTAAACCAATCACTGTTGCAATAATGAGCAAAGCAACTGAACCTTGTTGCAATAACCAAAAATATGGGAATGCAAAAAGTGCCATAGCTACAGTACCTGCAACAAATAATCTTTTACGTCCTACTTTATCCGATAAGTTCCCCATTACAGGAATTAAAATCGTCGTCACAACTGTAGCTATCATAACAGCTGTCAATGTAGAGGTTCTAGTAAACTCTAAATTGGTCGTAGCATACGAAACAACGAATGTACTGAAAATATAAAAGGGTGCTGTTTCAACCACTTTTGCCCCAATGGCAATTAACACTTCGCGCCAATGGTATTTAAGTGTATCAACAATTGGTAGCTTCGGAACTTCTCCAGATTCTTGCACTTTTTTGAATTCAGGAGTTTCGTCGATCCCTTTACGAATCCATAAACCAAAAATAACCAATAGCGCGCTTAAAATAAATGGTACACGCCATCCCCACGTCATAAATGATTCTTCTGGTAGCATGGTCATCAACCATAAAGCGATTGTTCCCATGAACATCCCAATCGTGACACCCATTTGAGGAATACTACCATATAGTCCTCGTTTTTCAGGAGGTGCGTATTCAACGGCTAGTAGTAGTGCCCCTCCCCACTCACCGCCAATTCCTAATCCTTGAACTAAGCGAAGTGTAATCAACAAGATCGGTGCCCATATCCCAATTGCTTGATATGTTGGTAACAAACCCATTCCAAACGTAGCCACACCCATTAAACTTAATGTTACGACGAGTGTTTTTTTGCGGCCAATACGGTCACCGATATGACTGAAAATGATTCCGCCAAATGGTCGGATGAAAAAGGCTAAAGCAAATGATGCATATGCTAATAATAGTCCGACAGTCGGATCCTCAGTGACAAAGAATAGTTGGTTAAAGACGAGTGCGGCAACTGTTCCGTACAAGAAATAGTCAAACCACTCAATTGAACTACCTACTAAACTTGCAATTAAGACTCGACGAGTTTGTTTTTTATTCATCAAAAATCCCCCTTGTGTTTCGAACAAAATTGAAGTGTCACTTTAATTACTTATGGATTCATTTTAGACAGTTAAAAATTTTCTGTCAATACATTGTCGTGAATATATATATCATTGAAGTTCGTAATTTGATTGTTGTAAGATATAAGGTACATGTCATGATGAAGCGAGGAATTTTTTATGTCGCAAGGTTTAGTGGGTATTACATTAAAAAGTCTTCGCAAAGAGCGGAAATTAACATTAAAAGATTTGGCAGCGGAAACTGGGGTGTCTATCAGTTTTTTATCACAAGTTGAGAGAGGTAAATCGAGCGTCACATTAGAGTCGCTAAAAAAAATAGCGGATGCTTTAAGTGTAAATCCAAGTGTTTTTTTTGCAAAAGATGATGTCCAAGACGATTTGAGCATTCGCCAAGAACGCTTTTTTTATAAAGATCTATCTCACGGAGTTCAAGATGCCAGCTTCTCTCCGATTTTGGTAACGCTCCAACCCGGAGAAAATGAAGGAAATGCTTTTTCTCATGGTGGACACGAATTTTTATTTGTTGTGGAAGGTTTATTAACCGTGGAAATCGATGGAAAGCCAGTGCAATTAAATGAACAGCAATCCATTTTATTCGATGCTCGCAAAACACATTATTGGTATAACCATACAGAACACATCGTTAGGTTTTTAGTCGTTTCATCTAAAAACTAACCAATAAAATCAAATGGACCTCCTCGGAAATAATGAGGAGGTTTTTTGATTGGGTTGTTTTTCAAGCGAGAATATTAGTGTTTAACCAGTTGACCTAATTGTTATACTAGGAAAGTAAGTATTAAGGAGGATTTTGGAAGTGAACTTTAATTTTCGTAAAATAGTAGCGTTATTGATTATTGGAAGCATCCTTATCTTTTCAGGTTGCGGAACTACTTTATCAAGTAGTGAAGATGAAAAGTATGAGCCAGTTGTAAAAGAGACGGAAGCTCTAGAAACTCGCTCCGATGATGCCGTAAAAGAAGAAACTGTTGAAGACGAGAACGAAGTCGCGAAGGAAAAAAAAGTGACGACCTCAGCCCCTACCAAGACTGTTCCGAAAGAAGGAACCACAGATCAAATTCCGGTGACGCTTGTTTCAATCACTGACGGAGATACCATTCGCGTGATGTATAACGGTGTCAATGAACCGGTTCGTTATTTATTAATAGATACACCTGAAACAAATCATCCACGTCTTGGGAAACAACCTTTTGGGTCTGAAGCCAAGGAACGCAATCGTGCCCTTGTGAATAGTGGGAACTTAACACTAGAATTTGATGTTGGTGAAAAACGTGATAAATACGGACGTTTGTTGGCATATGTGTATGTCGACGGTAAAAGTGTTCAAGAAGCGTTGATACGCGATGGGTTAGCACGTGTTGCTTATGTGTATCCTCCAAATACTCGCCATTTAACACCTTACGAAGAAGCACAGCAAGTTGCTAAGTCGAAAAAATTAGGCTTTTGGGCAGTTGAAGACTATGCTACAGATTCAGGATTTGCGAATACGCCAACTGCTTCTTCAGAAAGATCTTCTGATGCAAGCTCGGAAGCTGGATCTGAGCGTTCGTCAGAAGTTTCAACAGAGACGACAGAATGGTTCGATAATTGTACGCATCTGCGCACTAAGTATCCAAACGGAGTTGCAAGCAACCACCCCGCCTATCAGGTCAAAATGGACAGAGATAAAGATAACTTTGCATGTGAAAACTAATGAGAATAGCGAAAATCGACTTTGAATGCGATTCATCCAATTAGAATGTCTTTTCAACCACCTTTGGCGGATTTTCGACCAACTAGAAGACCTTTTCAACCAAGTTGACTTTTTCACTCGTTTTAATCACTTAAAAACAAAATGGACCTCCTCGGAAAGAAATCGAGGAGGCCTTTCGTGTTTTTAAGATAATTCAATACGATTACAAGAAGCCGACGAAGATACCTGCCAGTATGACAGAAACGATTGTTACAGTGATGAAACCTGCAACTAACATTGGTGGCAACATGTGGCTTGTTAACACTTCGCGTTCCTTTTCATCTGTTGTTAATGAGTTGATTACTTCGTTTGTAATGATGTAATCCGCTGGGAAACCGTATAGTGCGGTTAATGAAACGGCAAAAGCCATTTCTTTACTGACTTTTAATACTTTGCCCATAATCAATGAGAACACGTACATGCCTGCTACTCCAAGGACGATACAGCCAATCAACGGCCAGATCAGTTCCACCATCATTTCTGGTGTGGCTTTTTTCAAACCGTCCAGAATGAACAACATCAATCCTAAAATGGCGAATCCAAAGCCATTTGCTTTTTTCAAAGGGTGTTTTTCTAAGAAGCCAACACTTGTTGCGATTACTCCAAACAATAAACACAATACGAATGGACTAATGGTCACTATCGGTGCAAGCCATACAGACACTTGATAAGCTAAGAAACCAACAAATGCTAAACGGAAAAATTTGAAGAATTCGGTATTGTATTTTTCGGGCATCCACTTAAATAATTTCAATTCATTTACAGCTGAATCAATGTTCCCGCCTTCAACTTGTTTCTCCACAATTTCCCCATCTCGGAATTGTTGAAGCAAACGTTTTCCTTCTTTTTTCAACACAACTGATGTTAATGGATATCCTGCGAAACCTTGCATTACATAAATAACGATAGCGAAAACTGCTAAGCTTGGAAGTCCTGCCGCTGCAGCACCTTCGGACATAATAAGTGCTGAAACAAGTCCGCCTACTAAAGGTGGAATGGCAACGATAATCGTTTCACTGCCAAATAGGAATGTTCCTATTGCAAATAAGGCTGTGATAATACCGAGAATTCCAGCTAATGCGATTAATATCGTTTTCCATTGATTGATCAATTCTTGCACAGATAACAACGTTCCCATGTTAGTAATTAACAAGTAAATTAGCATCACCGCTACGGTTGGTGGTATGCCAGCCAGCTCCACAATATTTTCCGGGAAAAATGTCCAATATCCGATTAAGAAAAGGACGGCACTAATAAAAATGGAAGGAACCCAAGCTTTCGTGCGAACCGCAACTACATCTCCAATAAAAAGGAAAAATACCAAAATACTCAATGCTAACATCTGTGACATTACGATTTCCCTCTCTCCATAAACTTTTCTCTTACTCTTCGTTTGTCGAAGTA
This sequence comes from Paenisporosarcina sp. P5_A11, assembly GCF_056400705.1. NCBI lineage: Bacteria > Bacillati > Bacillota > Bacilli > Caryophanales > Caryophanaceae > Paenisporosarcina > Paenisporosarcina sp. P5_A11. The sequence goes on along the minus strand of NZ_JBFUKT010000004.1, from coordinate 24,220 downwards.
ATGTGTACAACAGTAACATGATTCGACATGATAAATATATAGAATAAATAGAATTGAATGAATATTATGATTTAAATAAGGAAAAACGTGCATGTAAACGCTTATATATGACATAAACGATTAATTATCGTCAGGAAGACTTTATTATGTAAGGAAAAGAGGAATAGAATAAAAATGGACATTAAACTTTCTTAAAACATGACGAATCTACCAATGTCTTTTATGCTACTAATTACAGAATGAATTTTCCCAAATTCTTTGAAAGTTTAGGTGCTCTATATGAAAAAAACAGTACTCGGAATTGCGGCTATCGGAGCTGCTTCTACTCTATTTTTACAGCATTACCCGATGTTCGGAAAAACGCCAAATGCGAAGAAAAGATTGGATTATCAAGGCTCACCAAATTACGAAAAAAATAAATTTAAGAATATCTACCCAACGACTATGGGAAGTGATTTACAGTCTTTAGGTTCTATCATAAGAGATTATACTCGGAAAATCCCTAATTTAACGCCTTCTCTCCCACTTCCGATGCAGAGTTTTAAGTGGGATAATCATTCGCATAATCAAGCAAGAGTAACCTGGTTCGGCCATTCAACTGTGTTCCTAGAGCTCCATGGAAAGACGATTTTTATCGACCCGATGCTTGGTCGTTCGCCATCGCCGTTTCCACAAATCGGTGGAAAACGCTACAGCCAAGACCTGCCATTTGATAAGGAGGACATTCCATTCATTGATATTGTGCTTTATTCTCATGACCATTACGATCATCTAGATTATGATTCAGTTAATTTGTTGAAAAATAAAGTCGGGCAATTTATTGTACCTCTAGGTGTCGGGAGTCGGTTAGAAGGATGGGGTGTTCCTACCGGAAAAATTAATGAACTGGATTGGTGGGACGCAATAGAGCATTCGGGAATACAGTTTATTAGTACGCCTGCTCGTCACTTTTCAGGACGAAGTCTGTTCGATCAAAATTCCACACTTTGGACGTCTTGGGTTATTCAAAGCGGAGAAACGAATATTTTTTATAGTGGTGATAGCGGATACGGTCCTCATTTCAAAGAAATTGGAGCTCAGTACGGCCCATTCGACTTTACTATGATTGAATGTGGACAATATGATGATCGTTGGGCTGATATTCATTTAACTCCTGAAGAAACGGTGCAAGCTCATCTTGATGTAAATGGAAAATTGATGATGCCAATCCATTGGTCAGCGTTTACTCTAGCCTTTCATGAGTGGACCGATCCAATTGAACGTGTAACGAAAGCTGCTATTGAACGGGGTGTCGCCATTACAACGCCGGTAATTGGACAGTCGATAGTTGTTGGAGCTGAAGAATATCCATCAGAACAATGGTGGATGACGGTTTAATGTTACAAACATAGAGACGGGCAATTTTAGTTCCATAACGATATAGCTATCATTTTTATCAATAGACCGTCTATTTCGTTATCGATAACACAGAACTATTTCGGTTGTTTGAAATAAGCGCAAAGAAAAAACTCCTTTTACAAAGCTAAACATCTTCTTGTAAGATGTTGCTTTTAAAAAGGAGTTTCCATTATGCTAAGTTTTTTTTGCAGTACTCAAGAATTTCTGCTTCTTCGTCGTCTTCCAGAGCAAAGTCAAGTGCATCTCTTGATGCTTTTTCCGTAAAGTAATATTGTACAACGCGTTCCCCTTTTTCATCATCTGAAGCAAAAATCACACKAAGCTCTAATCCACCTTCTGTGTATAGCTCATCGTCTTCTTCGACTTTAATATCTAGTAAAAATTCATAACGGTCTCCGACGATAATACCAGTCGGATCGTTTATTTTATTAACCAAATGACTTATAATTTCCATTATTTATTCTCCTTTAGATGATTTATTGGTCTTGATGTTGTCTTCCTATGGTCTAATTGTATCTGTAGAGCTTATATAATGCCAATCAATATAATAAATCTTTTAATTCTCCTCCCACACATTAAAAACCATGCCGAACGGATCGCGCACATAACAATCCTTTCCTTTACCTTCCCAGCGAACAATTTCACAGCCATTTTGCACAAAAAGTTCCTTAGCCTCATCCAAATTGTTGACGACTATTTCCATAACAGGACCTAAATTTTCATTGCCTGGAATTAGAAAAATGGAATTGTGGTTCGTTCGAAATTCCACTTCATCTACCTCACTTTGGGCAGGCTCTTTCAAACCCATAACCCTCTCATAAAAAAGTTTCGCCTTCTCTACGTCGTCTACTTGAAAACCAATATTCTTAGACATTCTAAAATTCATCTTATTATCTCCTCCTCATCAAGTAAAAGTGTGAGATGCCTTGTTAATTCCATATTCTATCTAGATCCTATTAGGTTTTTCAATACTTCATTAGTTAAGTTTGGCACGATATTAAGCGTAAAATCGCGTTCCATTCGTTCGTATTGTTTATGTGCATCGTATCCGTAAGGTCCGATATTAATAACAGGGACGTTTATGGCACGAATGGCTTCATAGTCGACATAGTGTTTTGTTCCCCATCCAGGATTATTCGTTGAGACAGCAGAAATCCCTGACTCGTCGTCGCTTAATGCGACAAAACTCATGTCCGAAATGTACGGGAAAAAGTTTTTTGTGACGATTGGATGCGGGTAGTTAGGTTGAACGGTTTCCACTGCCATATCTAAAGCATCTAGTAGGTTTTGTTCTTTGTCATTTTTTCCAGTCACTTCAATTCTTGGTGAATAGAGTGATGAGTAGAACAAGATGATGGCTGGATTTTTATCAGGCATCCATTTCCAAGCTTCTTCCACAACGCGAGCAGCGAACATGCGTGTATCGAGGTCGGTTTGCTGTAATAATTGATCTTTGAAAGCTTCCACATGTAGCGTAAAAGCTTCACCATGCTCTTTCTGCAGTAGAGATAGCATGTCCTCGTACTTCATGACTCGTGGTTCCCACAGGATGTCATTCATTGGTTCCCCACTTACTTTGCTAAACGTTGCATAATGTTGTTTGAATTCTTGTAGTGCCGTGGAAAATGCCGTTTCTGCTTCGACTGTTAAGAGCTCAAGTACTTCTTTTGGTGACCACGAATGTATAAAGAAATTGAAATAGACATACGCAGATAAAGCTGTCTGCACAGTGTATGTTGGTTTTAAGTCCATTTGTTTTAATGAAACTGGTGGCACCGTCGTTTCCCCAAAAGCTTCGTTGCAAAGTGCCGGATTATAACTGATTTGTCTTGTTAAATGAGCAGCGATAAAATTAGGATCAATTCCTTCAAAGCAAGAACCCACATGGGTTTCAGACCCTGTAATGAAGAATGATGGCAATAGCTTCCCAACTGTTCCTTTGTAAATGTAGCGGTTAGGATCCCCATTGTAACGAGGAGATACAAAATCAGCATTAATCGCTGCTACATAATCAAATCTATGAACGTCACGAAGACGTTTTAATTCGGTTAATGAAGATATAATCCCGTGTGAACCATCTTCTTCATCACACTCAAAGACCGCCATTAAATTACCTTCAAGCTCTTCAGGATGCTCCGAATAATATTTCAACAAGTACAGATGACTAGCCACGCCTGACTTCATGTCAAGAACACCTCGTCCAAATTCGAATTCACCTGACGTGAGATGATCTTTCACCGCTTCAGGCAAGTCTTCTTGTTGTAAGGCTTGTGCTAATGCATCGGGGTCCAGTGCATGCTCTTTTAAATTAAAATCGTCGATGCCAACTGTATCAATATGTCCCATTAATAAAACCGTTTTATTGGAAGGGTTTTTTGTTCCTTTAACAAACGCAATGACATTGTAACGCTCTTGCTCATCGTTTTCCGTCTGTTGATAGATTATGTGTTCAATATGTTGTTGGAAATAAGGATAGGAAGAAATGAGCGTATGAAGTGCCTGCGACATCACCTTTTCTCCGCCCTCATTCACAATACTTTCAATTCGCACTAACTGTTTCGTCAATGCCCACACTTCTTCACGGCAATCAAACATGTCTAGTCACCCCTCTAGTCGATATATTTAGTTACACGTAATATATCATAGACAGTCGACATGGGGAACACGCTTTGATTACAATAAGGAGAGTTAGGAGTGAACGAGTATGCAACCATTTACAGCAGAAGTTGTACGCGTATTAAAAGAAATACCTGAAGGCTACGTAGTCACTTATGGACAAGTCGCACGCATGGCAGGTAGTCCTCGCGCTGCAAGACAAGTCGTACGCATTTTACATACGATGAGCGAGAAACACGGATTACCTTGGCATCGAGTAGTCAATATTCGAGGCGAAATCGCCATTTCTGACGAAGAGTCAAAGAATTTGCAACGCACGTTGCTTGAAAGTGAAGGCGTAGCGTTTCTAGCAAGCGGACGAGTAGATTTAAGTGTGTTTGAAAAGTAAGTGTTTGCGCCAACACTAAAAATCCTCAATAGAAAAAGGCTGCCGAGGCAACCTTTTTCATACTCTATTTATTTTTAATTTTATCTTCTGGACGCCAGCCATTTTGCAAATCTCTTATCGATAAGTCGAAAGTATACTCTAAATGAGGATAGTCTTTGAAGCCAGCCCAGTCACCGCCCCAGTCAAATCCTAGTTCTTTACCGAGTTTGGCAACCTCTACCCAATCCGCTTCACCATTGTTGTTCATGTCGCGTTCCAAATCGTAACTAATCGAGCCATCCTTGTTTTTCAAGACGAAATCGATGGCAAGTCCATAGTTATGAAAGCTTTCACCACCACGCGCATACGTAACGATGTCCCCTTCCATCGAACGTCCTTTGTCATATAATACGTCTTGAGATTCTACAGATCGAAAGCCATCACTTATCATGATGGGGACGCCTATTTCTTCTGCTTGATCTAGTAATTGATTACTTTTTTCTCCAACAATTGGATGCAGTCCTTCTGGTAAAGTTCGTTCCTTAAGCTCTTCTCTAAACTCTAATTCATTGTGAACCCATATAAAGAAGAGCCCGCCGATCACGAGCCATAACGTAATATTTAACCATGTCCATAGTCGTTTCAAGCGAACTCCTCCTTCCTACACACTGTTTTCCATCTTACGAAATTTCTTTATTTCTTTCAATGATTTTAAACCGACTATTCCCTTATCGATAAAAGAGTCGCTCCTTTGAAAGGAACGACTCCATTGAAATTAAGCTGTGACATCTCGCTTAGTAAATGACCAGAAGCTGATGACTAAGAATAACAACATATAGATGGTCAACACCACAAGTGATAGTGGCCAAGTAAGTCCTGGAACAAACATATCTCCCGAGATATATCCAGTTAAATCTGTATGTGTAAACAAGATGTATTTCACGAATTCATATTTACTTAGGAATAATACGATACTTGGTCCAACAAATAAAAGGAATATCGATAATCCAATGGCAAGAGAACTTGAACGGAAAACACTGCCAATCATAAAGGCAAATGTTAAATAAACGATTATACCTACGAATTGCAAGGCGTATAACGCAAGCACCCTTCCCCAATATGATACTTCGACAACTGCTCCATTACGATAGTCTAAAATTGCGCCACCACTTGGATCATAGAACAAGTAACCTGCAATTAATGATGCGACAAATGAAATCATAGTTAGCATCAAAGCAAATAACAATGTCGTCAAATATTTAGAAGTTAATATTTTCCATCTCTTGACCGGTCTACTTAGTAACATCTTAATGGTGCCTTGTGAGAATTCAGATGCCACAATACCAGCTGCCGCAATAACTGACAACAAGACAACCAATGACAACATAAAATGCGAATCAAGTATAGACTGTTCTCTACCACTAGGATCCATTGGTTCTAAATCTTTTTCTATACGATATTCTGAAATTGCTAGTTCTTTTTCTAATTGTTTTTTCGTCGTATCATCTATGTTAGGATTTGCAAGTTCAGCAGTCAAAAACGCTTTATTTTCAGCTTCATTTTCTTCCCATGATGGCTGGTTTTCTGGTTGGTCTAAAGTGGATTGTACAAACTTCATAATTCCGCCAATTCCAATTAATACGAGTAATAATATGGCTACCATAATCCAAGTGGCTTTTTTATGCCATAACTTCATCCATTCATTTCTTATGAGATTCAGCAATTTGGCCACCTCCGGTCATTTCTAAGAATTGATCTTCGAGCGTTTTACGGAATGGTTGCACAGCAAATATTTGAAGATTTGCAGTTACCATGGATTGAATGATTGCAGGAATTTGGTCTTGCTCTACTTTGACGATAAATCCATGACCGCTTTCTGCCACAGTTAGCCCCAGTTCTACTAATAATTCACGTGTTTTTTCAACTGGTTGAGCTTCAATATAATAATGTGCTTCTTCTTTTTGATTCATTTCACGAATATCGATAAGTTGACCGTTTTGAATGATTGCAATTCTGTCACACATAAGTTCGATTTCAGTGAGTAAGTGACTCGATACAAATACGGAAACTCCATCTTCTACAGCGATTTTCCGCAAATATGTACGAAATTCTCGAATCCCTGCAGGATCTAATCCGTTTGTTGGTTCATCGAGAATTAAGAATTTCGGACGATGTAATAAGGCTTGTGCTAAGCCTAGACGTTGACGCATTCCGAGTGAATATGAGGATACTTTTTCGTGTATACGATTTTGCATGCCTACTTGATCCACTACTTCGGTAATACGCTCTTTTGTAATCGATTTATTCATGCGCGCAAAGTGCAATAAATTTTTCCATCCAGACATGTATTTGTACATCTCAGGATTTTCAACAATTACTCCTACTTTACTCATCGTTTCTTCAAAATGATCTGTCAGTGTCTGACCTTCAACTATAACTTCTCCACTTGAAGGTTTCATTAATCCTGCCATCATTCGAATAGTCGTTGTTTTACCTGCTCCATTCGGCCCTAAGAAACCTGTGATTTGACCAGGGAATAATTGCAAATTCAAGTTATCAATAATTTTCTTTTTGCCGATGGTTTTTGACAAACCCTTTAACTCAACAATTGGTTGTTGTTCCACTCTTATCACCTTCCTTAAATAACGACATCTGCCATCTACTCCATAAGACGAAGTAACTACTTAAAAGTTCATCATTTCATTGATTACTAATCAATAATCTTTCGGTGGCTATTTTTATATACGAAACACCTGGGTCAAAGTTTCATTTTTTGATAAATTTTCTATTTATTTTACAAGTAATTATATGGGAATTATTTCATGTGAAGGATTTATTCGGTGAAGTTTATAGGATAAAATAGGGAAAAGGATGTGGTGAATTATCGTGAAAAAATTTCCCAGGAAATATGGGTTACATTTAGAGTATCCTGTAGGAGCAGTCCGCTATTCTATAAATATTGATGAAGTGTTTAAGTCTGCTAGTGTCATCAAGCTACCTATTTTTCTTTATGGTTTCAATTATGCAAAGGATTTGGATGATCTCGTAGAAGTTTCACCTGAAGATATCGTAGATGGATCTGGCGTTTTGCAAACACTGGTCACACAGGCGAGAAGTTTTTCAGTACGTGATTTACATGTACTAATGATTGTAGTTTCAGATAATACTGCAACTAACCTACTGATAAAGCGTTATGGGTTTAAACGTCTAAACAGTTATTTGCAGCATCTTGGCATGACGAAATCGAAACTGGAACGTGAAATGTGTGACCCTATTGCAATTTCCGAAGAACGAGATAATTTTATTTGTGCGCGTGACGTAGTAGCTTGCTTACGTACGCTGGTTAGTTCTCCTGTTTTTCATGACATGTTACATATTTTAGAGAAACAACAATTTCAAGATAAAATACCGGCTGGAGTTAATAATGAGAATTTTGTTTTCTTTAATAAAACGGGTGAGTTAGATGATATTGAACATGATGTTGGACTATTTGTTTATAAAGGACAAATTGGACTTTTCGTTGGCTTAACTGAAGGTGATAATTCACTATGTCGCGAGTTTTTACATGAATTTGGCCATATGTTTAATGAATTATAAAAGAGCAAACCGCTAACGGCTCGCTCTTTTATTTTTCATTGAACAATTGATCATCTATTTTACTTGATTGTCCTGAATCCCCGAACCATGATTTCATTTTTTCTTGGGCACGTTGTCTAGTTGGCTCATCAATATGTGAAATTACTTGATACAAAGCATATGCAATAACACTTGCATCATCCGCCAAACCAATGACTGGAATGAAATCCGGAAGGACGTCAGCTGGGAATATTAAGTATCCTAATGCACCAATAATCGTTAGTTTTGCAGATTTCGGTACTGCTGGATTTTGAGTAGTGAAGAATAGTAATAAACTTGTATATACTGTCGTTTCTCCTGCTTTTTTGCTATATTTCAATAGTTTGCTCCAAAATTTTTCTTCTGAATAATGCATTTGCGAGCTTTCAATCTCACTTTGTGGATCTAAGTTTTTTATCAAATCCTTGTTTTTGTTCATGTCAACACCCCTTTGAAACTAGTATGTCGGTTTGTGTGATAGTTTTCAATGAATACCTATAATATGTTTTCAACGACTAATTGCAAAATGAGCAAAGCCGTAACTATCCGTAAGATTGGTTTCACATACTGAGGTTTTATTTTCTCCGCAATTCGTACACCTAGTTGGGCACCTGTAATCGATCCAGCCATTAAGGCAAGTGTTAATGGCCATATAATGACTCCAGATGAAATATAACTAATCGCTGCACCAAAACAACTAGAGAAGGTAGCAAGCCTCACTAGCCCTACTGATTTCACATATGCAATGTTCATGTAACTAAACAAGTAAAGCATTAACGTACCTTGTCCCGGACCAAACAAACCATCATAAATACCGATTCCAAAAAGACCTGGTCCACTAACTCGTGTCAGTTTTAACGGTTTTTCTCCTGTGAAATTGCCTTTTCCAATAAAAGATGTGAGAAAAGCAAATGCTAGCAGGCAAATTGCCAGTACATACAGATTGCTTGCAGATAACTGAGAAGCAATAAACCCTCCAGTTACGCCCCCACCCAAACTTATCGGAATTAGCCAAAAAGAATCCTTCAACGTGATTTGTTTACGTTTATACAATGTGAAAAAACTGGAGAAAGAACTTACTGTGTTGGATACTTTATTTGCGCCAATGGCTGAATGAATCGGCATGCCTAGAAGCAACATCGTTGGCAAACTAATGAGGCCACCACCACCTGCCAGAGTGCCGATTGTCGTTGCCGTAACACCAATCAAATACAGTAGTAGATAATCCATAGTCGTCACCTGTCTTTCTTGTTATTCTTATTGTACTTCGCGTCTCGAAATAAGAACATGACGATGATATAATGAGTTACGATAAGAAAAACTTATGACAAGGGGAATTGATTATGTTTATTGGATCAAAAATTCGTTTAACAGCTATCAGAAAAGAAGACCTTCCAACATATCGTCAGTGGAATAGTGTTGAATCATTTGGCCGTTTTTATAATTCTTCACCTATTCGTGAAGAATCTGAGAAAAATGCGAACCAATTAATCGATGATCATTCAGACCGCAGTTACCGTTTTGCGATCCGTCCTCTTGATACGGAAGAGTTTTTAGGCGTTTGTGCAATTGAAGAAATCGTCTGGCCACATCGTGTTGCCTGGCTTTCAATTGCTCTTGGTCCTGATTTTCACGGCCAAGGGTTTGGTAGGGACGCCATGCTGTTGTTAGTGAATTACGGTTTTAACGAACTCAATTTACATAGATTGACTCTGACCGTTTTTGGCTATAACAAAGGCGCTATCAAGCTCTATGAATCTCTCGGATTTAAACATGAAGGTACTTACCGTGAATTTTTGCAACGCGATGGAAAACGTCATGACATGCATCTATACGGAATGCTTGCCTCAGAAGTAAAACTACTCAAATAATGGAACAGAAAAAGGATGCCTTCTTTTTAGGAGGCATCCTTTTGTTATGCTTTTGAATGGGTAAAACGCTCATACAAACTGCGCACAATCGTCGTGAGACTTAATATAAATACAATGATTAATGTAATTTGAATCACCATAATCATCCAGTCTGGGAAGGACAGGATGCCAATATTTATTAAGTGATTTAAGCCTACAAAAATAGAGACGAGGGCCGCCAAAAACGCGATCATGGTTGCAAAGAGGGCTGCGAATTGTAGGAATGATAATTGTTTAATATGTTTTCGCAAGCGAACCACTTGGAACAGAATGACCAATAAGAACAGGATGAATGACAGATTGGAAGAACCTATGTAGATTGAATTAGCAATATAGAAAACTAAAATTATACTAAGAATGATGCTTTGGTATTTGTCTATAAATGTTATCATGATGATTTCGCTCCTTTACAATTAGTACGAAAAAGCTATTAAAAAGTTTCAATTTTGGTAAAATTAGAGAAAAAACCCACACTTTAACGAAATGAGGAATTTGATGCTTACAATATATATTACTCGACATGGTCAAACTGAATGGAATGTACAATCTCGCATGCAAGGGTGGGCTGACTCCCCCTTAACAGCCAGTGGAGTGGCAGCGGCAACTCAATTAGGCAAGCGTCTTCAAGATGTGCCACTAGACGCCGTATACAGCAGTACGAGTGGTCGCACGATGCATACTGCACAACTTATACTCGGCAAACGTACTATTCCACTCATTCAAAAAGAAGACTTACGCGAAATTAATGTCGGTGAGTGGCAAGGAAAGTTATCTTCTGACATCGAGCGTGATTTCGCGGAGGATGTAAAGACCTACTATGAACAGCCAAGTCAATTTCAACCAACTTCTGGTGAAAGCTTCTATATGTTGAAAGAACGCATATTGCGTGCTGTTGAAGAAATCGTCACTGCTCATCCAAATGGTCATGTTTTGATTGTAACGCATGGTGTCGTTAAAAAATGTTTAATCAATCATTTTAACGGCGCTGAGTTGGATTCACTTTGGGATCCCCCTTTTATCCACGGCACAAGTTTGACAATGCTGGAAATTGATATTGATCGACGAGAACTCACCTTGATTGGCGATATGTCGCATGCGGAAGAAGTAGAAGGTACAGTTCGAGTGCAGTAATTTTGGATTTTGTACAACCTGGAGCCGCACTCCGTCAACCTAGAGCGACGCGACACAACACAACAAAAGCGGGGCTATTAACCCCCGCTTCTCATTTAATGTTTCATTTGAATACGTTGTTTACGGTGTTCCCGACGAGCAGGGCCGGATTCGTAAAGTCGAATTTCGGATTCGCTTTCAGCGATAATGCCCGGCACAGGTGTTGGCTTACCTGTATCATCAATTGCGACAAACGTTAAAAAGGATTCGGTTGTTAGCTTCGTTTCACCTGTTAACAAATTCGTTGATTGCACGCGTACATAGATTTCCATTGATGTTCGACCTGTCGAACTGACGACTGCTTCTAATTCGAGTACATCACCTACACGAGCGGATGATAAAAAATCGACGGAATCGATAGACGCGGTCACGACTGCATTTTTACAATGCTTCATGGCTGTGATTGCAGCTATTTCGTCAATATAAGATAAAACTTTCCCCCCGAAAATGGTTTCGAGATGATTGATGTCGGGCGGCAACACTAAATGTGTTTGAATCGTACGGGACTGCTTCATCGGAATTGGTTGGGTCATAATTTAATCTCCTTCATGATTCATAGGTTCATCATACAAAACCTGACCATCAATTTAAAGTAACTAACATCATTATTGTCTTTTACAAATAAAAAAAGCCAGTCCTCTATTCATGGACTGGCTTTCAAACTATACGTAATGAATCAGGAAACTGCTTCTTCAGATCTTGCATAGCGTCTTACTGCACACAATTCATTCTCATACTTCGTACCCGCTAATTCAATAATTTCTACACATTGTCCTGTCGATGGAGAATGAACCATTAGTCCATTTCCACAATAAATTCCAACATGTCGAACTTTGTTAGATCCTTCATTTGCAAAAAATAATAAATCGCCTATTTCCCACTGATTTGTATCTGTTGAATTAACTTCTTGCCCATTTCTTGCTTGATCGTCTGCATCCCTTGGAAGGAAATATCCATGTGCTTTATACATGTTGTAACTAAGGCCGGAACAATCATAGCCATATGAAGACATTCCGCCCCAGAAGTATGGTTTCTCTATGAATTTAGTAGCACAAGAAACGATGTCGCCTCCTGAACGTTCAACAAATGATTCAATACCTGGTGAATGTTCGACTTCTTCACTTAAAATTAGCGCTTCTCCATGAGGGGTGTTCACTAAAGTAAACTGATCATTATTATCGATAACCGGTAAGATTGTATTAAATGGAACCACAAGTAACGGTTTTCTTTCCTTCGTCCAAAGCTGAACTTTAGGGAGACGGACTTTCGCATATCCGAAATCTGAAATGCGTTCCATTTCTTTTAATTGAACGAGGGGTACCCATCCTGGATAGCCACGTTCATCTTTCTTAGAATGTTGCCAAGTACAAATTACTTTAGCCCAGTCGCCGACAATTTCTTCGATTAACACAGGCTCCCCATATAACAATTGTGTTTGAATGCGGTTTCCTTCACACAGATCGAGCAAGTCTTTATACGTTAATTCTTCCAACCATTTTGGAACACGGACTGGATTTTCTAAACCTGGTGTATCTTTTTGACGTGCTGATTCAGGAGATGTCCATACTGTTGCTACTGAAACTGAACAAACCCATCTTGTTGCTGATTGAAATAGCATTTTACCTCTCCTTATCCTTTTAGAAGTAAACGTTTATTCATTAACTCACTATGTAATCCGAGACCAGATAATTTAGAAAATCGAATATGTCTGCCTTCGTAAGTTATACCGCCTTCAACAATATCTTCAGCCAACATTAACGGTGCATCAAAATCAAAACGTGTCACATTCGGTTGACTTGCAGCAAAATGAGCGGCTGCTGAAATGCCAAGTTTTGTTTCAATCATGCTACCTGTCATGCATTCTACACCATAACTTTCAGCTAATGCATTAATTTTCAGCGCTTGATAAATGCCTCCAGCTTTCATGAGTTTAATATTAATTAAATCAGCTGCACGCAGTTGTAACACACGTACTGCATCTTTGGGGGTGAATATAGTTTCGTCCGCCATGATTGGCGTATGTGTATGCATCGTTACATATTGTAGTCCTTCTATATCATACGCTTTTACTGGTTGTTCGATGAGTTCTATTTCAAGACCAGCGTCTTCCATTTGACCAATAGCTCGTACCGCTTCTTTTGCTTCCCATCCTTGGTTCGCATCGAGTCGCAGCTTTGGTTCGTTACCAATCTTCTTTCTGATTGCACGGATACGTTCAACGTCTTTTGCGATATCATCAATACCTACTTTGATTTTCAACACATTAAACCCTTTACCTACATAACGGGCCGCATCCTCAGCCATTTCTGCTGCATCATTTACACTGACCGTAAAATCGGTTTCAAGTGTATCACGATAGCCTCCGAGAAGTGTGACAAGCGGAAGCCCCGCTAGTTGACCGAGCAAATCATGAATGGCCATATCAAGCGCCGCTTTCGCACTTGAATTACCAACCATGGAGCGATGCAATTTTTGGAATACCCGCTCCGAATGGTGTAAATCAAGACCAAGTAAGTGAGGCCCGATCACTTGATCGATTGCAAATTGAATACTCCCAAGCGAATCACCTGTAATGACATGAGTTGGGGGGGCTTCTCCCCACCCATCCAAGCCATCCTCGGTGGTGATTTTCACAAAAACAGATTCGGCAATCGTGACGGTACGAAGTGCAGTTTTAAACGGTTTTGTGAGCGGTACCGCAACCGAAAAGGTTTCGATTGAATGTATGATCATGATGGATTACCTCCCGTTTATTTGACGCCTGGTAAAATGGTCAATGTTTTTGCATCCGCATCTAATCTTGCCTCCACTCCAAGTGGTACTGCAAAATGTGGTTGACAATGACCAATTTTAAATCCGGCTACTACTGGCTTTCCTAAATCCCCTAAATAGTGGTTCAGTACTTCTTCAAGTGTTAATGTTGTTTTTCGTTTTTTGGGTTCAGTTTTTGAAAAATCACCTACTACGAATCCAACAGCATCATGTAGTTTCCCTGCTAAACGCAATTGGTTTAACATGCTATCCACTTTATATGGTTCTTCATTTACATCTTCAATTAACAACAATTGCCCACGTGTATCAATCTCATATTTAGAGCCAAGCGCACTGACCAGCAGCGATAAATTACCTCCAACCAATTCCCCTTGTGCCATTCCACCACTTAGAGTTGTTAAAGGTGATATATCTTCGGTATAATGCAGTTCGATTGGTTCGAATAATTGTCCAAACATGCGACCAGATAGTTCCTGGAAGGTGTCTTTTCCGACATCCGATGCGAGCATTGGTCCGTGGAATGTGACTACGTTGGCGAATTGACCAATAGTCGTGTGTAAATAGGTAATATCGCTATAGCCCCACAATATCTTAGGTTGCTCAGTCATTAATTGAAAATCGATGCGGTCCGCATAGCGAGCAGCTCCGAATCCTCCTCCTGCGCAAATAATAGCTTTAACGTTTGGATCTGAAAGCATATCGTGTAAATCTTCTAAGCGTTCATCATCTGTTCCCGCTAAATAACCATGGATTTTTTCAACATGTTTCCCCATTTTAACGTTTAATCCTAATTGGTCTAAAAAGGCTAGCGAGCGGTTTAAATTTTCTATATTAGGTGGACTTGATGGAGCGATAATTCCAATCGTATCCCCTTTTTGTAATCGTGTTGGTCTAGTGCGCATGGATGTTGCTCCTCTCTTCTGTCTTGAAAACTAGTTATCTATATTTAAGTATAACTTTTTTTCATAATAGAAGTATTCGACGTCCATTTGAAACGCCACAGCTTTTCATTAATTTCCGAGTCAGTTTTCAGCGTATTGATTATTTGTTGCTGTTGTGCAAATCGCACTCATACTAGCAAAATGTCGTTTGGCACGCTAATTCCACTTGGACTAACATCGCACGGTAAGCTTCCAAAATATCTTTGGCTTCAAATTTCACAATTGTTGTTCCTGGTTCAATTTCACAGCCCGGCATAAGTGCTGCCCACTCGGCTTGTCCGTAGTTGACAAATTCAATTCGTAAAGTTGGATTTTTAGGTGGCAGGAGTGGTTTTACCAAATGTCGATTGTCGACGGCTTTTTGAATTCGTTCAGTTAAAAGTGCTTGTGATTTTTTGGGATGCATCGTTTTTACAGCTTGGCGTGTAATTGATTCTTTGACCGCTACCGTCGTAATGTTTGGAATAAGCTCTTCTGCTTCACGACACGCACCGTCATCACCGGCAACTAGGATGACCGGCACACCAAAATGACCCGCCACATATGCGTTGAACCCAAGTTCCCCAATCTCCACTTCGTTAATGTACATATTGCGAACACCGAAAATCATGCTGTGACTCATGACACCAGGCTGTCCAGCACGCGAATGATATCCTACAAAAATCGCTCCAGCATATGTTTCATCCAGCGCCTGCACCATCGAATACGGTTTCACTCCACCCGTAATCAATAGCGCTTCTGGATTCAGTTCTTCTATTAGCAAGTTATTCATTTTCGAATGACTATCATTCACCACTATCTCGGTAGACCCTTTTTTCAGTAAACCTTCAATAACCGCATTTGCTTCATTGGTCATGATACGACGAGCACGTTCATAATTGTGTTTCTGCGAATCTACGAAAGTGTGATCTGGTAAACCAGTAATCCCTTCCATGTCGACTGAGATAAAAAATTTCATATTCTTGCTGTCCCCCTCATATAGTTAATATGTGATTGTTATTATTAAAGTACCAATATTGATTGAATATTTCAATATTATTCCTTTGTTTTTTTCGAGTATCGAAATAAATACAGAGAAAACTCTTTTGATTACTCGTATAAAGACTGGATATTCTATCATGCATAGTTTTCGTCCATTCGAATAGTTTTTCCGACCATTCGTGCATAGTTTCCGACCACTAAACTGGTGTTTCCGACCACTTACGCTTCGTTTTCGACCACTAAAATGTAGTTTCCGACCATTCGCCTATTTTTCTGATCATTTATTAATTTCTCCCCGTATCTGTTGACATATGATTCTATGCGTACTAAGATAGGAACAACTTTTTGATTCGGAATTTTGGTAGAAGGTGTCGGGAGCGACATCGCCAATAAAATTTTAGAAAATAGTTGAGAGTGAGTTTAGCTGAGAAAAATCGATGACAAAGAATAGTAGCAGGAGTTTGTCTTAATAGAGAGTCAGCGGCTGGTGGAAGCTGATAGACAACTTGTTGTGAATGGTCTTTGGAGAGTTTCCCAGAAGGTAAGTATGGGAAAACGTTTGATCTACGTTACAGGTCCTAAAGTGAAAGCCATTAGAGGCTTTTAATTTGAGGTGGCACCGCGGTAATTCCGTCCTCTGTACATGAACTTTTCTGTTCATGTACAGGGGACTTTTTTGTTTTTCCGGATGTACACGAGCCGAGCAGAGGAGAGAATAGTATGAATACAAACCTACTACAAACCGCACGAATTACGATTAATGGTGACACGTTATCACCCATAGCCATTTACAAACGCTTGCAAGGCAAGCGTAAGTTTTTGCTAGAAAGTTCTTTAAAACATGATGCATCTGGTCGCTATTCTTTTATCGGAGCAGAACCAGTAAAAGAATTTAAAGGATCGGCTCAAGAGTTAAAGGAAACGTCCTTTCTGTCTGGTCAAGTAATTAACCATTATGGAAAACCGCTTGAATTGTTAAAAACTCTACTACCCGTTATAAATGAACACGATGAATTCCCATTCAACGGTGGTGCAGTTGGCTATATCGGGTATGATGTTATCTCGCAATATGAAGACATAGGTCCCCCACTCCATGACGACCGAGGAATGCCTGACATCCATTTACTCGTTTATGAAACCGTCATTGTCTATGACCATCTAAAACAAGACGTAACGATTTTGCACACGGGTAACAATCCAAGCAAGATTGAAGCAGTGGAGCACCAATTAGCAGTGAAAGAAAGTGAGGTAGTACCTACCACATCCCCACTTCCTTTTATATCGAATATAACAAAGCAAACTTTTATTGATAACGTCTTACGAGCAAAAGAACTAATACGTGCAGGAGAAATTTTTCAAGTAGTGTTATCTCAACGTTTACAAGCACCCTTTTCAGGTGACTCTTTCTCATTGTATCGAAAACTAAGAAAAGAAAATCCTTCTCCCTATATGTTTTATGTGGATTTTGACGAACATGTGGTACTTGGTGCTTCTCCAGAAAGTTTGATGAGCATTCAAGAAAAACGTGTGACGACGAATCCAATTGCAGGTACTAGACGTCGTGGCAAGACATCAGAAGAAGATAAGTTGCTTGAAAAAGAACTTCTCGCGGATCCAAAAGAACTCGCTGAACATCGCATGTTAGTGGATTTAGGACGAAATGATTTGGGGCGAATTAGTGAAGTTGGCAGCATCCATTTAACAAAATACATGGACATCGAAAAGTATCAACATGTTATGCACATCGTTTCTGAAGTTGCAGGTACTTTACGAGAGGACCAACACCCCCTCGATGCACTCGTCGCTTGCTTACCCGCTGGCACAGTATCGGGTGCACCAAAAATTCGAGCAATGCAAGTCATTCAAGATTTGGAGAATGTGAAGCGCGGGGTTTATGCAGGCGCTGTCGGCTATATCGGATTTAATGGCAATATCGATATTGCCTTAGCTATTCGAACACTAGTCGTGAAAAATCAAACCGCTTACGTCCAAGCTGGTGCTGGAATTGTCTATGACTCTAATCCACAAGCAGAATATGAAGAAACGTTACACAAAGCAAAGTCATTGCTAGAGGTGTTGTCATGATTTTACTACTCGATCACTATGACTCGTTTACGTATAACTTGTTTCAAAGCTTGTCGATGCTCGGCGAAGATGTACGGGTGGTTCGTTTCGATGAGATCTCACTTGAAGAAATCCGTCAGTTGAATCCAAAAGCGATCGTCTTATCTCCTGGTCCTGGATCGCCAAATGACAAGTTGCACTCTTTATCAATTATCAAAGAATTTTATCAAACAATTCCGATGCTTGGTGTTTGTTTAGGACATCAACTGCTCGGCGTAGCATTTGGCGGAAAAATAAAGCGCGCTACACAAGTCATGCACGGAAAAGTATCCGCAGTTCGTCATTCACATGCGGGCATGTTCGCTTACCTTTCGCAACCTTTACCCGTCATGCGTTACCACTCTCTCGTGTTAGAGGATTTGCCTTCGTGTTTTAACACGACTGCGATTGCGATGGACGATCAAAGCATCATGGCAATTCAACATGAGAAATATCCGCTTTATGGTTTGCAGTTTCATCCAGAATCCATAGGAACCCGTGATGGCGGAAAAATTCTACAAGCCTTTTTAACAGACATAGCTTAGCTGAGAATATTTACAATGAGGAGAGATTGAGATGAGAAGATTTACTGAGAGTGTACGTGCAGGGAATTCACTGACGTACCATGAGATGAGAGAAGCAACGAATGCTATGTTTTCAGAACAAATTGCCGGTGTCGACATCGCGAATTTTTTAACTGCATTATCGATAAAAGGGGAAACAACAGAAGAAATTGCTGCACTAGTTGAAGTGTTAAGAGAAAATGCTACCCAAATTCCAGTTTCCTCTTCAGTCGTATTTGATAATTGTGGTACTGGGGGCGATGGATCGCAAAGTTTTAATATCAGCACGACGTGTTCTTTTGTATTAGCGGGAGCAGGATTAAAAGTCGCTAAACACGGAAACCGCAGCATCTCGAGCCGCACAGGGAGCGCTGATGTATTAGAAGAACTTGGAATCGCTTTGGATTTCCAACCTCATGAAGTTGATGAGTTACTCAAGTCAACGAACATCGCTTTTTTATTCGCACCACATGTTCACCCAAAAATGAAACGAATACAAGTCATTCGGAAATCTTTAGGGAAACCGACAATTTTCAATATGATTGGCCCATTAACAAATCCCGTTTCTTTATCCTCTCAGCTAGTCGGTGTGTATCGACAAGATAAACTAATGGATTTAGCGGATGTCCTTCATCGCTTAGGTCGCAAACGCGCAATCGTACTAACTGGGGCAGGTGGAATGGATGAAGCATCTCTTGCAGGAGATAACTATCTCGTACTGATGAATGAAGGTAAAAGTATTCAGTTTACGCTAAATGCTCATGAAGTAGGTTTATCCTATGCACCATT
The DNA here is from genome assembly GCF_056400705.1 of Paenisporosarcina sp. P5_A11. NCBI lineage: Bacteria > Bacillati > Bacillota > Bacilli > Caryophanales > Caryophanaceae > Paenisporosarcina > Paenisporosarcina sp. P5_A11. The sequence continues at coordinate 4,995 of NZ_JBFUKT010000004.1, read as the reverse complement.
AGAAGCGATTCGCGGTGGAGACGCAAAAGATAATGCAGCTATTTTAAAAAGCGTATTACGGGGTATTCCTTCGCCTTATTTAGATACCGTTTTGCTTAATGCCGGCATTGGTTTATTTGCAGCAGGTGTCACCTCGACCATTAACGAAGGCGTCCACCAAGCTCGCAAAAGCATTCAAAGCGGCCGCGCACTAAGTATCATGAAATCAGTCATCGCATATAGTCAAAACCGCAAGCAATTGGAGATGAACGCATGACCATTTTAGAGAAAATCATAGAAGTGAAGAAACTAGAAGTGGAAAACTTATTAGAACATCAAATCCCTTTTGAATTAACTAAAGCACCTACTGATAAGCTTTCTTTATTTGAAACTTTATACAACACGCAACATTTACAAGTAATTTCTGAAATTAAACGTGCCTCTCCTTCCAAAGGATTAATTGAAGGCAATGTGAATCCCGTACAGCAGGCGCTTGCTTATGAAAATGCGGGTGCTGTAGCTATTTCCGTGTTAACAGATCAACAATTTTTCAAAGGATCCTTGAGCGATTTACAAGCAGTTTCTTCAGCAGTTCGCCTTCCCGTGTTGTGCAAAGATTTCATCATCCATCGATTGCAAATCGAGCAAGCAAAACGCGCGGGTGCTTCTATTATTTTGTTAATCGTGGCAGCACTTGAACAAGAGACGCTAAAAGAATTATTTGATTTTGCCACGACTTTAGATTTAGAAGTTTTGGTCGAAGTTCATGATGTTGAGGAATTGCAGAGAGCTTTATTAATAGATGCAAAAATCATTGGAATAAATAATCGTAATTTAAAAACATTTGAAGTGAATTTGGGCAACACAGTAGAAATCTCTGCACACTTCCCTTTTCATGAACAACGCGTGTTAATTAGTGAGAGTGGAATTCGGGATGCAACTGATGCTTCAACAGTCGCCCAAGTTGGTGCCCATGCAGTGTTGGTTGGAGAGACATTAATGCGTAGTGCACATATTGACGAAACGTTGCGTTCGTTTCACGTGAAACGTAGGGAACGATGATGACAAAAGTTAAAATTTGTGGATTGATGGAACTTGAACATGTAAAAGTAGCTGTGGAATCAGGTGCTGACGCAATCGGATTTGTATTTGCCAAAAGCCGGCGACGAGTCACAGTTGAACAAGCTAAAGAACTTGCAACAGCCGTGCCGATTGATGTGTTGAAAATTGGTGTGTTCGTAAATGAAGCGATAGAAGAAGTGGAACGAATCGCAAGAGAAGTATCTCTTGATATGGTTCAGCTACATGGTGATGAAGATCCAGATTATGTTCGACGTCTTTCCTTCCCTACTATTAAAGCATTGTCTATAAAGACTCAAAAAGATGTACAAAGGGCTTCACAATATGAAGTCGATTACTTTTTATTTGATGCACCCGGAGTTGAGTTTCGTGGAGGATCAGGCCATTCATTTGATTGGTCGTTACTCGCCAAGGCGAATATCTCACATAACAAAGTGATTTTAGCTGGTGGACTCACTGAAACTAATATTAATGAAGCAATCAATACCGTACACCCTTTTATGGTGGATGTATCAAGTGGAGTAGAGACAGCGCAACGGAAAGATGCAGAAAAAATCCGCACGTTTATCCGTGCAGTCCGAGATGAGGAGAGATGAGCATGGTAACAACTTACAACCAACCAAACGCAACTGGTCATTACGGCAGATTCGGTGGACGATTTGTTCCTGAGACATTAATGCAAGCCGTGATTGAATTAGAGGAAGCGTATGATATAGCAATAAAGGATGAAGAGTTTCTAAAAGATTTTCGGTACTATTTAAAAGATTATGTGGGACGAGAAAATCCGCTTTACTTTGCTGAGCGCTTAACGAAGAAAATGGGCGGCGCCAAGATTTATTTGAAACGCGAAGATCTCAATCACACAGGTGCACATAAAATAAATAATACAATTGGCCAAGCTTTACTTGCCGTTCGTATGGGCAAACGAAAAATCGTCGCGGAAACAGGCGCTGGTCAACATGGAGTGGCAACCGCTACCGTCTGCGCACTTTTAGACTTAGAATGTATCATCTTTATGGGAGAAGAAGACGTTCGCCGTCAGCAATTGAATGTTTTCCGTATGGAATTATTAGGTGCAAAAGTCGTAACTGTGACGCAAGGTAGTAGAACGTTAAAGGATGCAGTGAACGAAGCATTGCGTTACTGGGTGACGAATGTTGAGGATACTCATTACATTATGGGATCTGTTTTAGGCCCCCACCCCTTCCCTAAAATTGTCCGTGATTTCCAACGTGTGATTGGCGATGAAACGCGAAAGCAAATCGTTGAAAAAGAAGGTCGTCTGCCCGATGCAATTGTTGCTTGTATTGGTGGTGGCAGTAACGCAATGGGTATGTTTTATCCCTTCATTGAAGATACAGATGTAAAATTATTCGGTGTTGAAGCTGCGGGTGCTGGACTAGGAACGGATAAACACGCGGCCACTTTAACAAAAGGTTCTGTTGGCGTGTTGCACGGAGCACTTATGTATTTACTGCAAGATGATGCGGGACAAATTCAAGAAGCGCATTCAATTTCGGCAGGACTCGATTATCCTGGTATCGGACCTGAGCATAGCTATCTACATGAAAATGGCCGCGTTAAATATACATCCGTAACAGATGACCAAGCGTTAGCAGCTGTTCAAATGCTGGCTCACACGGAAGGTATCCTCCCTGCTCTTGAATCTGCACATGCAATTCATTTTGCTGGAGAACTGGCGGCTACGATGAGTCAAGATGAGATTGTTGTCATTTGTTTATCAGGACGTGGAGACAAAGACGTCGTCACTGTGCGTGATGCTCTTGGAGGTGGAAGTAATGACTAAAATGAAATTACAAACTGCCATTGAACAGCAAATCGCAACAGGTGGAAAAGCGTTTATTCCATATATCATGGCCGGTGACGGTGGGTTGTCAAAACTTCGTGAGCAATTACTGTTTCTTCAAGAAGCTGCTGCCACTGCGGTTGAATTAGGTATTCCTTTTTCTGACCCTGTTGCAGATGGACCAACTATTCAAGAAGCTGGCAAACGTGCGTTGGCTGAAGGTGTGACGTTGCGTGGTGTATTAGAAGAAATCGGTCGCTTGCGCAGTGAAGTGACCATTCCGATTGTCTTAATGACGTATTTGAATCCAGTGTTCCGCTATGGCATTGAGGCATTTGCAAAGGATTGTGCAGACGTGGGCGTTAGTGGATTAATCGTTCCAGATTTGCCTCTTGAAGAGAGTGCCATGGTGCATGATGAATTTATTAAACACGATTTAGCCCTTGTTCAATTAGTGAGTTTAACAAGCCCTACAGAAAGAATCGAACGCATAGCAAAAGCTTCGGAAGGATTCTTATATGCCGTAACTGTCACTGGAATCACGGGAGCTCGAGCAGAATTTGCGGCAAACGTTGGGGAACATTTGGCGAAGCTGAAAAAAGTCAGTTCCGTACCCGTCATGGCAGGCTTCGGGATATCAACACCTGAGCAAGTTCGAGAAATGGGCAACCTAGCAGATGGCGTCATTGTAGGCAGTCGTATTGTTGATGCGCTACATGCCGGTGATCTAGATAGTATTCGTGAGTTGATTGCTGCTTCAAAAGCAGTGGGCATCGTTTGATCGTGTAATTTAAAGCTTAATTTGGACCTCTTGCCACGTGCGCAAGAGGTCTTTTTTAGGAGGAAATTGGGTGAAACGGAGTAAAATACTGGCTGAAGCCGATCAAACTATATTCTTAGCCGAAAAAATTAATTGAAATTTACTTCACCTTTTTTCGGAAAGCTTTTCATTAAATGCAAACTTGATGATTACTAACTAAATCAGTTGTTAGTCATTTGATTGTATCCATATCGCATACAATCAAGATTTCCTTTTTACCGTTGCCTCTATGAAACTCTTACGTGCATGACTCGTCTAGTGTTTTTTAAAGGAGGAATACATGTGGAGATGAAACTTTTGTTGGTTGCCATTATATTATTTTCATCACTTTGGATCACTGGGTGTTCTGGCAATACGTTTAACGCAGGAAAAGACACTGCGGTAGTAAGTAAAAATGAATTTCCTCCATCTATCCCTGGAGTCGTTAAGGTTAATAATACAAAACACGAAATGGTAGCTGTAGGTTATAAATGGGAAAGAGAACAAGGTTCTGAAACTCAGGTTGTCCAAACTGACGCTGCTTCCCCATACCAAATTGCGGAAGATTTCAAAGCCCTTACTTTAGAACAGCACCAAAAAATCACAATTGGGATTGAAGAAAATCCCGAACTAGTTGTTTACTTATGGAATAAGGACGGAAGAGAAAAAGAAATTACTTTAAATGAAAATCAAATAACAGCTCCTGCAAGTAAAGGTAGATATATATTTGAAGTGTTAGCAAAATGGACTAACGGTGAAGTATCATACACATTTGTGACAGAAGTTAAATAAATAATTCGTTTTTATATAAAGAGAAATTACTATTTGAACTATCGGCACAAGTTAGTTAATTAGTTGTATGATTATAGAATAATCTTTTCCAGGATGTGATTACATTGCCCGATTGGTCTTATCATACTGTGTTTAAACCCGTACTTACCCGCTTGCCGGATTCCTATGGAAGAGAATTCATTCATCGTGGCATGAGTCTTATCTCTACAATTTCAGGGGGAAGCAGTTTAATCAAGAATCTTGGTCATACTGAACCCTCCCAAAAGCTCGAAACAAGTATCTTCGGTCTGACCATTTCGAACCCAGTAGGTTTAAGTGGGAAAATTGATCCTAAATTAACGGGGACTAAGGCTTTTGGACATCTCGGACTAGGTTTTTTAGAAGTTGGCCCTGTTTCAATAATCCCAAATGAATCGAGTTCACCACGATTTACACAAGAAAGGGACAATCTTGTCTACTCTTATCCATTAGAATCACTAGGTATAGAGGAAACAGTTAATAAGCTTAAAGAACTGAAGAAATTTAACAAGCCTATCTT